>CABVDE010000012.1 GCA_902496945.1 uncultured Collinsella sp. | reverse complement strand
GCCCGCTGAGCTGGGCCTATGCCGGAATCTCTCCCACAGAAACCACCGAAGAGCCCTATAACGAGACGCTGCGCGACCGCGTGTGCGCCGTGTCCAACAAGACTCACTACAACGAGATGAATGTCCTCTCCATGTATGCGCTTATCGGCGCCTACCGGCCGCAGGGCTACGAGTGGGTGGACGAGCTTAACCAGGTGCTTGCCGGCAATATCGAGTACTTCTGCAATTACGTGGACGAGCATTTTGAGGGCGTGTCCTATTCGCGTCCGCAGGGCACCTACATGGTGTTTCTGGACTGCACCGAGTGGTGCCGCGAGCATGGCCGCGATATTCAGTGGCTTCTCGACGAGGGCGCCCGCGTGGGCGTTGGCTACCAGGACGGCCGCCCGTTCCATGGCCCCTGCCACATTCGCGTGAATCTGGCGCTGCCGCTTTCGCGCGTAAGGGAAGCGTGCGACCGCCTAGACCGCTACGTTTTTGGGGTATAGGGGTCGCACGATTCGGGTACTGCGGCTTGCGCCCGTGTCGTCAATGTGCGTGGCCGCATAGAGCGCAGAGGGTTGCGAGCGCGTTTTCCACGTCTGCTACTTTTCTTGAATTTGCTTGCCGCAAAGGTGTTCAACCGTAATTTCATACAGCTGGACGCCCCTGATACTTTGCTTGATCTCCTCTTCGACCTCTTCGGCAGAAGGATAGTACTTGAGGGCAAACTGTCGGACTTTGTCTTCGACAAACGCCGGGTCATCGTTCACGAGGCGGCAACGGCCAAAAACCACAGTGCTCTGAACATAGGGTGCCCAGTCGTCGTCTTTGTACCAATCGTTGCCATAGACGGTAAAGCAGACTTTGTCGCTGCGTTTGAGTGCATCGACCTTATGCCCCGCCTTGGCTCCATGAAAGTAAATTTTGTCGTGCTCGGGGTCAAAGTAGTAGTTAACGGGAATGGCGTAAGGATAGCCGTCGTCTCCGTTGACGGCAAAAACGCCGCGCTTGCAATTGACGAGCAGCTCTCGTGCCTCTTGATCGGTGATAGCACGCTTCTTTCTACGAAGAGGTCTAAACATCGTGGGTTTCCTTTCTTTCCGCGTGCTGCGTGCACGGCGGTGGGTGGTATGTCTATATCAAGATACTAGTTCAGGCTGCGAGGCCGACGGGAACATCCTATTTGTCGCAGATTGAAACGCACTTTTTTGTTGTGGAAGGATTGTCCCTCACAACTCGTCGTCTAGGGGCATTCTCGATGGCTGGTTCCGTTTGCGGGGGAGGCGTGGGACAATACCGACCAAAAGCGATTGCTTGTCCTGAAAAAAAGGGGGGTCTCGATGAAAAAGCTGAGGACGCTGGCCGATGTGTTGCGTCAAGCCGGTTTCGTGCGCATCACGGGCCTTTTTCTCGTCTTTTATCTTCTGTGTTCAATGGCTGTTTGGCTCTCTGAGCCAACAACTCTTACGTTTGGCGATGGCCTTTGGTTTAGCTTTGAGACCGTATCGACGATCGGCTTTGGCGACATTCCGGCCGAAACGCCGGTCGCCCGTGTCATCACGGTCGTCCTGAGCGTTATCAGCATTTTTTACATTGCCATGCTCACGGGCGTGGCGGTGAGCTACTGCAATATGCTCATCAAGATGCATCAAAAGGACACTATGGCGCGCTTTATGGATGATCTTGAGCATTTGGAAGAGCTCGATCGTGACGAGCTCGCCGATCTGTCGCGCCGCGTGCGTGAATATCGCCGGCGCCAGCGCTAAAACGGGCGCCGCGCGTCACGATGAGGGGGACTGAATTTGAATATCACCGTGTATCTGGGTGCCAGTATCGGCAATGACCCGGCGTTTCTGCCTGCGGTGCAGGAGCTGGGCAACTGGATTGGCGCCAACGGGCACGCGCTCGTGTACGGCGGATCCAAATCGGGCCTGATGGGCGCGCTCGCCGATAGCGTGCTTAATGCCGGCGGGCACGTGACGGGTGTGGAGCCGAGCTTTTTTATCGAGGCCGAGTTTCAACATGACGGTATCGACGACCTCATCGTGACGAGCGATATGGCGGAGCGTAAGGCAAAGATGATCGAGCTCGGCGATGCGTTCATTGCCTTTCCCGGTGGGACGGGCACGCTCGAGGAGATTGCCGAGGTTATGTCCGCGGTGTCGTTGGGGCACCTGAGTGCTCCGTGCATCCTGTATAACCTGGACGGTTACTACAACGACCTCAAGGCGCTGCTCGGACACATGATTGATAAGGGTTTATCAAGCCCACGGCGCCAGCAAGGCATTTACTTTGCCGAGGATCTGTACGAAATCGCATCAATTATCAACGGATAAGCCTTGAGCCTGTCCCGCTGTGGCCCCCGGTGGCTCCGTTTGCAGCGCAGACGGTTGGCTTGTCTGGGCCACACTCGCTCTACAATAAAACGTATCTATGTCGACTTTGACCGCGGGAGGACCCGATGGATAAGCTCGCTAAACCTACAAACCGCGCGCTGTTTTTAGTTAGCGTTGCCGTGACCGGTGCGTTCGCAGGTGCCGCGGTCTGGCTGTTCTTTTTTGTGATGGAGCACGGCATCGACTATCTATGGACCGAGATTCCGCACGCACTGGGCGTCGCTTCGCCCGAGCTCGCCAGCGGCCCGTTTGGCTTTCTGCCGTACCCGTTTTTTGTCTGCCTGCTGGGCGGCCTGTTAATCGGTCTGTACGAAAAGATGACAGACACCAAGACCGATAACCTCAATCAGGTGATGGCTAAGGTCAAGCAAGATGGGCGCTACCCGTACGACAATCTGGGCAAGCTTTCGCTTGCGGCATTGCTGCCGCTGCTGTTTGGCGGAAGTATTGGACCGGAGGCCGGCCTGACCGGCGTTATCGCGGGCCTGTGCAGCTGGGTCGGCGACCGCATGCGTCGCTTTGGCGCCGAGTTTAGGGAGCTCACGCTGCTAGGTACCCAGGCTGCCCTGACGGCGCTCTTTACCGCGCCTGTCTTTGGCTTTGTGGCGCCGCTCGCCGGTAGCGCCGACGGCCAGGGCGAAGATGCCGACGATGAGTCCGCGTCCGACGAGATCACCATCAAGCTGCCCAAGGCGCAAAAGACCGTGGTCTATGGCATTGCGATTGCCGGCGGTCTGGGCACTTACCTGTTGCTTGGCCAGCTCGTGGGCGGCGGCATGGGCATGCCCAGGTTCGAGTCCGCCGAGGTGGGCAACCTGGAGCTTGCCTGGCTCATTCCGCTGGCGTTGCTCGGCACCGTTTGCGGTTGGCTGTACTTTGTCTCCGAGCATGCAAGCGAGGCGCTGTCCCATGCAATAGGGGAGCGTCCTGTCGTCAAGGCCATGTTAGCCGGTCTGGCGCTCGCCATCTGTGGCACGCTCCTGCCCTACACCATGTTTGCCGGCGAGACGCAAGCCGACGTGCTCATGGAAACCTATCTGACCATTCCCGCCGGCGTGCTTATCGCGACCGGTCTTGTCAAGGCTATGCTGACCCCCGCCCTCATCAATATGGGCTGGCGTGGCGGTCACTTCTTCCCGGTTATCTTCTCGGGCGTAAGCCTGGGCTATGGCCTTGCCATTCTCACCGGCGCCGATCCGGTCTTTTGCGTTGCCGTCTGCACGGCCTCGACGATGGGCGCCGTCATGCGCCAACCCGTTATGGTCGTGGGCCTGCTGCTCATGTGCTTCCCGCTCAAGGGCATCGTCTGCATGATCATCGCCGCAGCCATTGCCGCCGGCATTCCGCTGCCCAAGCCGCTGCGCAAGTAGCATATTGCGCTTTGCGTTTGTTCAGAACTCGTTTTGAAGAAGCCGCGCGAGGCCATTTGTTTACGGCCTCGCGCGGCTAATGTTTAGAGCTTCCTCAGCACAATGGCGATGGTGTTGAGGTATTCGAGTGCGCCGGCTTCAACGGCAGCGCGGTCGCCTGCTGCGTACTCGTTGTCGCAGGCGAGCCAGTCTTTCCATGCTTCATCCGTGCAGAGCATAGGCTGCATCGAGACAATCTCGACGCCGGGGGTCGGCTCGATCATGGCGCGCCACCAGGCTATGTCGTGCATATAGTCGAGCTGCTCGGGTGTCCAGGATTTGAGCAGGCAAACGGGCAGGTTGTCGTGGCAGTCGTAAACCATGCCGGGGATGCTTAAGTAGAGCATCCCGCCTTGCTTTACGTAGGGGAGTAGGCGCTCACCCAGATAGTGTGGGTCACGGCCGTAGTAGTTGTAAGAGTCGATACTTACGACCGCATCAAAATAGTCGTGCTCAAACGGCAGCCCCTGCGAGGCGTCTGCCTTAACAGGGTGAATCGTGTCGCGCGAGATACCGAGCGAATCGAAGAACGCACGGTTTTCGACGGGGTCGCTCCACAGATCGACAGCGTAGGTGTCAAACCCGTATTCGCGGGCGAGTAGGGCGCTGGTGATACCGGTGCCCGATCCAAGGTCGCAGATGCGGACGCCGCAGGGGATATGCACATCGCGAAGCAGCTCTTCGCAGAGCTTGAGGGGATTGGGGCCCATAATCTTAGAGCGTACGAGTGTCGCGCCGAAGCTAGTTGCTTTTGGGAAGGATTGAGATTCCTGGGTTTGCATTGTTCTTTCCTATCAGGTGCAAAAATGGCAGATGACGGAGGCGGAACGGCGCAACAAACCACGGCCGTTGGACGGCCGTTTTCGTGGTTCTATGCGATTGACCGTTCCCTAAAGAACAATGACCAAAAAGACATCCCCTTGGATGACCGAGACTGAGCCGAGGCCCGTGACGTTTATATTGTAAAACGTCACGGGCGTGCCGGGATATGCCGTTTGTCACGGATTTGCGAGCGTCTAGATCTCGCTTGGCATCGGCGCTATTTCCAAATCGCGAGCGCGGCGGTGCCCAGGACGATGAAGGCGAGACCGATGGCGCTGCGCCGTGAGAGTTTTTCGTTGAATGCCAGGCGTGCAAATAGTACCGATACGACAATCGATAGTTTGTCGATCTGCACCACGACGCTCACCTGGCCTGTGGCGATGGCGTAGTAGCACAGCAGCCACGATGCGCCAGTCGCAATGCCCGATGCCGCGAGAAATACGAGTTCGTAGCGGTCTACGTGCACGGCTTGGTCCATCTTGCCTTTAGCTGCCACGATTGTCCATGCCATAACCAGTACCACACAGGTACGGATTGCCGTGGCCAGGTTGGACTCGACGCCTTCGATGCCAACCTTGGCAAGGATGGACGTGAGCGCCGCGAACACGGCGGCGCCGAGGGCGTAAGCGAGCCAGGTCCGGTCTTGCTGCCGCTCGGATCCGGCAAACTGCTTCTTCTCGATCATTAAAAACGTACCGAGGGTGATGACAGCGGTTCCCACGAGCTTAACCGCAAGGTTGCTCGTCTCGCCAAAAAGCACGATGGCGATCAGTGCAGCGAGTACGGTGCTCATCTTGTCGACCGGTACGACCTTATTGACGTCTCCGATGCCCAACGCCTTAAAGTAACAGATCCACGAAGCACCGGTAGCGAGTCCCGAGAGGACGAGAAAGAGCCAAGATCTGGGTTCGATGCTGCCGATGGTTCCAATGGATCCAGAAATGCCTGCCATTGCCCAGGCGAAAACGAGCACCACGCAGGTGCGAATGGCCGTCGCGACATCGGAGTCGGTCTGCTTGATGCCGCATTTGGCCAGGACTGATGTGACGCCGGCAAAGAAAGCCGACACAAATGCTGCTGCGACCCACGACACGGGTGAAATGCCTCCCCAAAGAACGACCGCGCCAGATTTACGGCGCTCGTCCGATGATACCGTCCCGCCATGAAGCTTTGATATCGCTGTGGTGAGACAGGGGCCATAGTTCGAGAGGGCATTTGGTTAAGGCTCGAATCGAAGGTGAATGGTTTTCCGCGAAGTGAACGAGTAAATCTGGACCCCTGGAACATGCACACTTTTTTCGAACAAAACTGCAGGATTCTTAGACAAAAACCGCAGGAATTGAGTCCTTAAAAATGTCGATGCTACAGGGCACTGTTTTTACTCGTTCACTTCTCGGAAAAGTATTCACCTTCGATATGCTGACGGTGTCTTTTTGGTTGCCAAGAACTAGACGGCCTGCTGTGAAGGGCGGTGGTGACGCTATGCCGCCTCGTTTCATTGAAAAAATAAGCGGGGTACCGCCTAAGCTTTTTTAGCCGTCGATTACAGATCGCGTACTCGATAAACCTTGGTGCTGACAGCGCAGCTGATTACACATAGTGCGAGCGCCAGTACTGCAGTTCCTGCACACAGACAGCCAAGGACGGTGGGATCGGGATTCGCTCCGGCAATCGACATGAGCCAGTTGCTGATGGGGTTGGATGAGCTCAGCATTGCCATGGTGCTGAAACCGAGCACGGCAAACAGGCCGACGGACAGACGCAGTGCCTCCATGTGCCCAAATCGAAAAAACAGCGGCTGTGCCAAAAACACTATCATGAGGGAGATGAGCATCGATGCCGCCGAGGCGGTCGCGATTTCAAAGATCGTCTGGCCTGTCGAAGGGATGCCCATGTGATCGAAGAACGGAAGGGCGAGGATGTTCAGAAGCGTAGCTGCGCATGCCATGACGGCCGAGAAAGCAATAATGCACAGGTAGCGTGCGCAGATGATGTCTTTGCGCGAGAACGGCAGCGTTGCCCGATAGCGCTCCCATCCGTTTTGATTGTCGAAGCCGGCCAGCGAGTTCATGATTGTGATGGGCGACATGGCGCTAACGGCGATAGCGCCAGCGCTCATGCCGGAATCACCATCCGACGCGTTGGCAAGGGTCAGCAAGACGAATATAAGCAGGCCGATGCCGGCGATGCTCGGGAGAAACGAGCGCATGATGGCGGTCTCGGACATGAAGGCGCGTTTCATTTGGAGGCTCCTTTCAGCATGAGGTGCAGGTAGTCATCAATGGTTGCCCGATCGCAGGGAATCTCGGGAAAGGCCTCGAGCGCTTCGCGACGGTTGGGCACGAGCACGTCCACGCTGTAGGCGTGGCGGACGGCACGGGCGCCCTCGACGCAAGCCATAAGCTCGGCGGCTTGTGCCTGAGTGCAGTGGGCGATGCCGACACGGTCCGTAATGTCCTCGCGCGGCAGGTCAAAAACAATCGACCCGTTATCGATGCAGACGACGCGGTCGGCGGCGCGCTCAAGATCGGATGTAATGTGGCTCGAGAACAACACACCGTGTTGTCCATCGGCAACAAAGGCGAGCAGCTCCTCAAGCACTTCTTCGCGTGCCATGGGATCGAGACCCGCGGTGGCTTCGTCCAAAACGAGCAGCTTGGCATTATGGCTGAGTGCGCAGGCAAGCTGCAACTTCATGCCCATGCCGCGGGAGAGGTCTTTGACCTTTGCCTTGGGATCTAGGCCAAACCGGTCGATGAGGCTGGCGAACGTGTTATGGCTCCAGGTGGGGTACGCCGGGCTTACGAGTGCTTCAACTTCGGTCACCCTGAGTGTGGAAGGGAAGGGACACGTGTCCAGTACGAGGCCGACGCGGGTGCGCAGGCAGCGCTGCGTCTCGCCGGGCGCGTCGGCGCCGCAGTACTGCCCAAACAGGCACACCTCGCCGGCATCGAGCTTTATGAGCCCGAGCGCGGCTCGAATCGTCGTTGTCTTGCCGGCACCGTTTGCGCCCACAAAGCCAACAATCTGGCCGGGCTCCACGGCGAGCGTGACGTCGTGCAGCGAAAAGCGGTCGCTTACGCGGCGTGAGACACCTTTGAGCTCTAACAAGTTTTGCATGGTATAGCCTTTCTTGCGGATGGTTACTGCATGGTTTCGGGGGCGACCAGGTCGAGCATTTCGTGCAGTTTATCGCGCGTGACGCCCACGGCTTCGGCTTGTTCTGCCGCCTGCATAAGCAGCTCTTCGATATGGCAGAGCTGGTTTTCGCGCAAGAGCTCTTGGTTGCCCTCGGCAACAAAACAGCCCTTGCCCTGCACGGTGCAGATAAAGCCGAGCTGTTCCAGGTCGGCGTAGGCGCGCTTGGTGGTGATGACGCTCACGCCCAGGTCGCTTGCGAGCGCACGGATGCTGGGGAGTTTGGCCCCCGCGGAGAGCGCTCCCGATAAGATCTGAGCTTTGACCTGCGAGGATATCTGCTCGTAGATGGGTTTGTCGCCCGAATTGGATAGGATGATGTCCACAGCGGCTCCTTAGCTGATGGGCTACACGTGTATATAACCGGTAAGCACAGTATATATACACTATGCACAGTTATGCAAGAGGAAATCTAGAACTGCTGTCCCTCCTCCATAAAGCTCGGCTGATGAATTTGTCCTGATAGGTGCCCTGCTGCAGCGTTTCACGGCTACAATAGGGCAGTTACATCGACGTAATGCATATAGAACGCAAGAAAGGATCCGCATGGCAAGCCTGTCGGATGAAATCTCGTCGCGCCGCACATTCGCGATCATCAGCCACCCGGACGCCGGTAAGACCACACTTACCGAGAAGCTGCTGCTCTATACCGGCAGCATTCAGACCGCCGGTTCGGTCAAGGGCAAGAGTTCGGCTAAGCACGCTGTCTCGGACTGGATGGACATCGAGAAGGAGCGCGGTATTTCCGTTACCTCCTCGGTGCTGCAGTTCACCTACAACGGCGCCTGCGTCAACATTCTCGATACCCCCGGCCACCAGGACTTTTCGGAGGATACCTACCGTACCCTTATGGCCGCCGACGCTGCGGTCATGGTCATCGACGGTGCTAAGGGCGTCGAGGCCCAGACCAAAAAGCTCTTTAAGGTCTGCACACTGCGCCACATTCCCATCTTCACCTTTGTAAACAAGCTCGACCACGAAGCCCGCGATCCGTTTGAGCTCATGGAAGAGATCGAGAACGTCCTGGGTATCAATACGTACCCCATGAACTGGCCGATCGGCAGCGGTCGCAACTTCCGCGGCGTGTTCGATCGCCAGACCCGTCGCGTCATTGCCTTTGAGGGCGACGGCCACGCCAACGCCACCAAGAAGGTCGCCGAGGTCGAGGCCGAGCTGGGCGATCCTTCCATGGACGAGCTCATTGGCGAGGAGAACCACAAGAACCTGATGGACGACATCGAGCTGCTCGATGGCGCCGGCGACGAGCTCGACCTGGATGCCGTGGCTTGCGGCAAGCTGAGCCCGGCGTTCTTTGGCTCGGCGCTTACCAACTTTGGCGTGGAGCCCTTCCTCAAGGAGTTCCTGCGCCTAGCCCCGACGCCGCGCGCCTACACCGACACGCTCACCAGCGAGCCGGTCGATCCTTGCCGCGACGACTTTAGCGGCTTTGTGTTTAAGATCCAGGCCAACATGGACAAGAACCACCGCGATCGCATTGCCTTTGTGCGCATCTGCTCGGGCAAGTTCGAGCGCGGCATGGACGCCTTCCATATGCAGGGTAACCGCAAGCTCAAGCTGGCAACGGGCACCTCGATGATGGCCGACGACCGCGCCATCGTGGACGAGGCATACGCGGGCGATATCGTGGGTCTGTTCGACCCGGGTATCTTTAGCATCGGCGACACCGTGTGCTCTGGCAAGCGCCATGTGCAGTATCCGCAGATCCCGACGTTTGCCCCCGAGATGTTCGCTCGCATTACGCAGGTCGACACACTCAAGCGCAAGCAGTTCGTCAAGGGCATGGAGGAGCTTGCCCAGGAGGGCGCCATCCAGATCTTCCGCGAATTGGGCGCCGGCATGGAGAGCGTCATTGTGGGCGTGGTCGGCGTGCTGCAGTTTGAGGTGCTCGAGCGCCGCCTCAAGGCCGAGTACCGCGTTGAGGTCCGTCGCCAGCCGCTGCCCTATACGGACATCCGCTGGATTCAGAACGACCCCGACACCATCGATATCCCGGGCCTTTCGCTCACGCGCGACACGCTGCGCGTCGAGGACATGCGCGGTGGTAAGCTGCTGCTGTTCACGAGCCCGTGGAACGTGGATTGGGCAACCGACCACAACCCCGACCTTATCCTGTCGGAGTTTGGCAACGTAGCCTTTTAACGCATCGGCGCGGTGGCCCTGCGGGGCTGCCGCGCCGTTTGCTTGCCTGATGCCGTGTGAGCGGCTATCATACCCACCGTCGTCTCAAGACCGGGGCGGCCGAGCAGTTCGGGTCCGATATCCTGCTCGTTAAACCTAAAACCAAAGGGGTACATAATGATCAAGAAGGTCATGGAGGACTACAAGGTCCTGCTGCGGAGCATTCCCGCGGCAACGGTTTCGCTGTTTATCGTGAGTGTCATCATGATGAACCTGCTGGCCAACAAAGAGCTCATCAGCCTGCCGTATCTGGCACTCGATTGCGGCTTTGTGGTGAGCTGGGTCTCGTTTTTGTGCCAGGACATGATCTGCAAGCGTTTTGGCGCCAAGGCATCCATCAAAATCTCTATCCTCGCGTTGGCGGTCAACCTGGCCGTGAGCCTGTGCTTTTGGCTGTGCTCGCTCACGCCCGGCATGTGGGGCGCCTACTACGACACCGGCATGATTGAGGTCAACACTGCCCTTAACGCCACCATCGGTGGCGCCTGGTACGTGCTGCTCGGTTCTTCGATCGCCATGCTCGCCTCTGCCGTGGTCAACTCCACGCTCAATCAGTCGCTCGGCCGCATGCTCAAAAAGAATAACTTTGCGAGTTTTGCCTTCCGCTCCTATGTATCTACGGGCGTTGGTCAGTTTATCGACAACCTGGTCTTTGCCATCGTGGTGAGCCATACGTTCTTTGGCTGGACCTGGGTGCAGGTTCTTATGTGCTCGCTGACGGGCGCTGTCGCCGAGCTGCTGTGCGAGGTCTTCCTGGGCCCTGTGGGCTACAAGGTCGTGCGCAGCTGGGAGCGCGAGAATGTGGGCTCCGAATACCTCGAGCGCCACGCAACCGCCTAAGGAGCAAATATGCGGGTTTTGATCACGGGCGCTTCGGGCGGTATCGGAGCCGCGTGCGTACAGCGCTTTTTGGACGAAGGTCACGAGGTGGTGGGCTTTGATCTTCTGCCGGCGGCGATCGAACACGAGCGCTACCGCCATCTGATCGTTGATGTCCGCGATCTGGATACGTTTCCAGGCGATCTTGAGCCTCAGGTAATCGTGAACGTTGCCGGTACGCAGGATTCGGCCGACGATATCGCCGCCAACCTGTGTGGCACCATCAACGTGACCGAGCGCTACGCCTTTGTGGGGGAGGGGCTTGCCGCCAAGCCGGCGCCGGCTATCAAGTCCGTGGTCAATGTGGGGTCGGCGAGCGGGCATACGGGATCGGAGTTTCCCGCCTATGCCGCCAGCAAGGGCGGTGTTATCGCCTACACCAAGAACCTTGCAAACCGCCTAGCGCCGCAGGCCATCGCCAACAGTGTGGACCCGGGTGGCGTTATCACGCCGCTCAACCGTTGCGTGATGGAAGACGAGCACCTGTGGAACCAGATTATGGAGCTCACGCCGCTTAAACGCTGGGCCACCGCCCAAGAGATCGCCGAGTGGATCTACTTTGTGGGCGTGACCAACCGGTTTATGACTGGGCAGAGTTTGCTCATTGACGGTGGCGAGGCCGGCCGCACACAATTTGTTTGGCCCGAATAGGAAACGCGCCCGATGGAAAGCTGTCGGGCGCGTTTTTGATGGATCGATTTTTAGCCGAGGCAAGTCCAGTTGACGGGGGTCGAGCCGTGCTGTTCGAGTAGCCGATTGGCTGCCGAGAAGGGGCGTGAATCCATAAAGGCGGGGAGTTCCGCTGTGGCTCGGTTGGCCGAAAGCGGCGAGGGGTGCGTAGAGGCCAGACAGAACTTGCCGGTTGCTTTGCCTGCGCCGGTGGCTGCGAGCTTGCCCTCGACCATCTGCTGGGCAAAGCGACCCCATGCCAAAAAGACAACTGGCTGGGGCAGCTGACAGCAGCGTTCGATAACGTAGTCGGTCAGGGTGCTCCAGCCCAGTTTGGCGTGCGAGTTGGCGACATGCTCACGCACGGTGAGCGTGGTGTTGAGGAGCAAGACGCCCTGTTGTGCCCATGGAGTTAGATCTCCTGTGGCGGGAATGGGGCAACCTAGATCGGTTTTGAGTTCCTTGTAGATGTTGCGCAGGCTCGGCGGCAACTTGGTTTGCGTCGTGGGGACCGAGAACGACAGCCCCATTGCCTGGTTGGGTCCGTGATAGGGGTCTTGACCCAAGATGACAACCTTAACCTGGTCGGCCGGCGTGTAGGCGAGGGCATTGAGGATGTCGTCTTGTGCCGGGTAGATGGTTTGCTCGACACGCAAAAGGGCGATGCGCTCGAGCAGCTGGTTCGTAGTGTCACGTACCGGCTGCGGCGCATCGCCCAACCAAGTTGCTATGTTGCGGTCGCGAGTTGCGGTGTTCACGGAGCTCCTTTATGGCAAATGCTATGTTGGCATCTATTGTAAAGGCGCACCGGTTGCCTTTATGCCGCGGCTGTATGAAGAGTGGGGTCTACGAGACTTGCCCGGGCGCTCCTGCCATGCGAGCCTGTCCATGTGCGCGAAGGCGCGGAAGCTCGACGGTTGCCACCATGACGCCGGTGAGGATGAGGGTGGCGCCAAAGAAGGCGATGGGGCTCAGGACCTCGCCGACCAGGAAGAACGAGAAGACGGCAGAGCAGACCGGCTCGAGTGAGAAAGCGAAGCCGGTGGTCTCGGCAGGTACGTGGGGCTGCACGAGCGTTTGGGTGATAAAGCCATAGGCAGAGCAGATGAGCGCGAGTGCGACGACGACCATGACCTCGCCCGGCGTGCCGGGAAGCGTGAAACCGCCAAAGGTGAATGCGGCGATGCCCGAGAATAGGCCGCCGAAGCCCAGCTGCCAAACGCCCAGAGCCAGCGGGTCGACATCTTCGACAAAGCGCTTGGCGACAATGATGTGTCCGGCGTAGACGAAGGCCGAGAGCAGCATGATGAGCGCGCCCGGGTTCAGACTGGTAAAGTCGGCGCCCGAGAGCAGCAGCATGCCGCAGGTGACGATGGCGGTGCCGACGAGCACTTTGCGCTCGGGGGCGCGGCGCAGCAGGGCGGCGTTGGCAAACGGCACGATCACGACCGTCAGGCTCTGCAAAAAGCCGGCAGTGGAGGCGGAAGTGAGGCTGGAGCCCAGGCACATGCAGGTGAGCTCGGTTGCCATGATGGCGCCGATGATGGCGGCGCGGACCATAAGGTCGCGGTTGATGCGCAACGCGTGCTTGTGGAAGAGCAGCAGGCAGGCTACAAAGGCAATGATGCAGCGCAGCGCGACGATACTCGTGGCGTTCATGCTGTCCATGCCGATCTTCATGAGGGGATAGGAAAAGCCCCATGCGACGGGAACGGAAAATGAGAGCGCGATTGCTTTTTTGCGATCCATGGGACTCCTTTTGTTACAGAACGGTTTCGCAAAAAGGATTTTGCTCCCAGATGTGGGTGTAGTAAAGCGAATGTATCTTCAGTATGATTAAGAAACTCTAATGTTGGAAGGAAAAGCCCTGGCAAAACGTTTTACGGCTGCATTGATGTGGAGGCACGATGGCATCGCGGTACCAGATCGTTTGTATGGTGGTCGATCGCGGCAGTCTTAAGGACGCGGCGGACGAACTGGGCTATACGCAAAGCGCGGTGAGCCAGGCCGTCAAGGCGCTCGAGCGCGAGCTGGGAACCACGCTTATCGAGCGCGGTAAGCAGGGCGTGTCGCTTACGCGCGACGGTAAACAATATCTGCCGTACCTGCGCCAGATTGTGACCGCCGAGGCCGAGCTTGAGGGCAAGCGCCAGGAGTTGCTGGGGCTCTCCTCGACTGATATTCGCATTGCGACGTTTACCAACGTGAGTCGAACCGTGTTGCCGCGCGTGATCCGTGACTTTGGAACGCTGCATCCGGGTGTGCGCTTTACCCTTAAGCAGGGCGATTACACGCGCAATGCCCAGTGGGTGCACGATGGCGTGGTGGATTTTTGCTTTACGGCGCGTGGGTTTACCGCCGGGCTTCAGAAGCGCGTGGTCTATCACGATGAGCTCGTGGCGCTGCTGCCGGCGACGCATCCGCTAACGGCTAAGGAAAAGGTTACGCTTGCCGATTTAGCATCCGAGCCATTTGTGCTGCTGGACGAGGGTGAGCAGAGCCTGGTGCTCGACGCGTTTGCGGCGCATGGGCTGTCGCCGCATGTGACGAGCGAGGTCACCGACGACTACACCATTATGGCGATGGTGGAGGAGGGGCTAGGCGTGAGCATGCTCTACCGCCGGACCGTCGAGGGTATGCGGGCCGATATTCGCGTACGACCCATCGTGCATGCTCCCTCGCGCGACGTGGTGGCAGCTTGGCGCAGCTGGGACACCATGCCCATCGCTACCAGGCGCTTCATTGACTACATGAGTTCACATATCGTGAGTTAGCGATTGCGTGTCGATTCGTGCTGCGCTCAGCGCGCTTCTGCCTTGGGCTGAGCAAGGCGGTACGTGCGCGCCGGGTGGCAGAGCAGCACGGCGACAACAATAAAAAACGCCGTGGTGCCCAGGCTGATGGGGTAGACCAGCATGATGTTCGCGAACGTGCGGAAGTGCGGGAAGACGTAGAACACCCAGTAGAAGCGGATGCCGCAGACGCAGATCATGGTGATGAGGGCGGGCATGAGCGAAATGCCAAAGCCGCGCAGGTAGCCGGACATGTTTTGGTCGTCGCGGCGACGGGAAAGGCGAACAGGGGAATGTTGCGCCACAGTGAGCCGGTCGTCATGTCAATGTGCTTAGATACGGTATCAGCTATACGCTCTCAATCTCTTATATTCGCTTCAATGCTTATTTGCGCAGATGATGATACTCCTAATACGATCAGCTGGCATTAGGGACGTCTTGTGGGGGAGGCGTGAGACAATGATGGGCGTTATGTTGTCCGTGCTAAGGAGTTGCCATGTTGTTGTGTCCCGTTTGCCATAAGCCGTTGGTGGACGACGAGCGTGGGGCTGTGTGCGCGGGCGGGCATCGATTCGACCGTGCGCGCGAGGGCTACCTGTACCTGTTGCGCTCGTCTAAGAGCGGTGACTCCATGGGCGATCCCAAGTCGCAGGCGCGCAGCCGTCGCGACTTTCTGAACCGCGGCTACTATGCGCCGTTGTGCGATGCGATGGTCGAGCTGGTGCGCGAACGAGCTCAGCGGTGCGCGGCTACGTCGGACACGCCGCTGACCTTGCTCGACATTTGCTGCGGCGAGGGCTACTACACCAGCGCCATGGGTGCGGTGCCGGGCGTGGGTGCTTACGGTTTCGACCTGGGCAAGGAAATGGTACGTCTGGCCGCCAAGCGCGGGGATGCGACCTACTTCGTGGCCAACATGAAGGACATTCCCGTGGCGGATGGCGCCTTCGACATGGTGACCGAGCTCTTTGCTCCCTTTAACGAGCGCGAATTTGCGCGCGTGTTGGCGCCCGAGGGCTCGCTCTACACCGTGGTGCCGGGCGCCCGTCACCTCTTTGGACTCAAGGAGGTGCTCTACGATACACCGTACCTTAACGATGAGAAGCTGCCGAAGACCACCGAGCTTAAGCTGGTCGGAACGCAGCGCTTGACGGCGAACATTACGCTGGCAACGCAGGCCGACATCGAGGCAGTGTTCCAGATGACACCGTACTACTACCGCACGCGCCCGGCCGACAAAGAGCGTCTGGCAAACCTAGACACCCTCCAAACCGATATCGACTTCATCATCGCCGAGTACCGCCACTAACCTGCCAAAAAGGACAGGTTTGTTTTGGCAGGTTTTATCTGGGCAAACGTAAAGGGCCGACCGCGTTGCTACGCGATTGGCCCTTTTTAGCTGCTTGATAGCAGGGGTTATGGGGAGCGGGTGCCTACAGGCGATCCTTGTTCTCGGCCTTAACGGCGTGTGCCTGCTGAACAAAGAACAGGTCGAAGACCACGATGACAAAGGCGCCATAGTTGATGGCGTCGCCGCCAAACGCGGGGAGCGTGAGCACCGCCTGGGCAAGCGTAGCGACCGCGGCAACAATACCGAGCTTAAACGCGCCATCTACCTGAGAAGGCTTGTTGGCACCCTTGATGCCCGCAACGCCCGCGGCGAGATCGATGAGGCCCTTGGCGATAATCACGGCCGCGGCGAGCATGGTATTCGATCCGTAGGTGGACTCGAGCTTGCCGGTCGCGATGCCGGCGATTCCAATGACGAGACTGGCGATGCCCAGAACAAAATAAATCAGGGCAAGGATTTTGAGTGTCTTGCGAGCAGCGCTCATAGCTGGTCCTTTCGATGCGGGCGCGGAGAATTTGTCGCACCCAGGTTACGGCACATATGGTGAAGCACATTGTAGTTCAACGGGGCGATGCATGCGTTTGAAAGCGTTTTGAAGCCTGTATGACTCAACCTTTCAAAAAGGAAAGCTGGGCGTAAGCCAAATCGATGGCAGCGTATGCGCAGCGCTGCGATGATGAAGCCATGGTAAGAGCTGGACCGAAGGAGGAGCCATGATGTACGGAGTAGAGCAAGTGCGTGAGTCGCGTTCGTTGGGAAGGCGCATGGGCGATTCTGTGATCGCTGCCGTGTGCACGGGATTGATGGCAGTGCTTTGCATTGGGATGCTGTGGGCCATGTCGCATGTGGGACAATAGCGGACAGGTGGGTGCCGGCAAGAATGGCGTCCCACGTATTCGTTTTGCTTGTTAAGGAGTGTCCATGGGTGTCGCCGATCCCTTTTCTGTTGCTCGGGCTGCAAGCCTCGAGCTAACCAGGATGCCCGAGGGCCTCACGCTCACCGACGGTACGATGGAGTTGCGTGCCGATTTTAGCCGCATGCTTCCACGACTTAAACAGGGCCGCCTGCAGCAAGAGTTGCTGGTGAAGGCCTCCCGTGTGAAAGGCGTCGAGCGTCCATGGGCAATTGACGCCACGGCAGGCTTTGGCGAGGATTCGCTGCTACTGGCCGCTGTGGGCTTTACGGTCGATCTGTATGAGCAGGACTGCGTGATTGCGGCGCTCCTTCAGGATGCTTTGGAGCGCGCGGCGGATGATCCGGCGCTTGCGGCTTCCGTGGCGCGCATGCGTCTACATGCAGGCGAGGACAGCATCGCCGGTCTTCACCGGACCGCCGCTTTGATTGAGCAAGGCGAGCTCGCAGCACCCGACGTGGTGTACCTGGATCCCATGTTTCCCGAGCGCACCAAGAGTGCAGCGGTCAAAAAGAAGTTCCAGCTGCTGCATCATTTGGAGCAGCCGTGCGCCGATGAGGAGACGCTGGTCGAGGCGGCGTTCGCGGTGCATCCGCGTAAGGTGGTTATCAAGCGGCCGGTGAAAGGCCCGCTGCTTGCCGGCGTTAAGCCGAGCTATCAGCTTGCGGGCAAGGCCGTCCGCTACGATGTCTTGGTGCCGCCGCGCCCGTAATCTGTCGAGCAAAGGCGGACGTGCAGGGTTATTTCCAAGGATGCGACGTCAGATGCCAGCCGCCGCAGTATTCGCATTTATAGCAGGCCAGTCCGCGGCGCCCACGATTCTCGCAATCGGCCATAACGGCCTCTGCCTCGGCGCGCGTGTCGTAGCGGTTCTTGCGTTCGCACGATTTGTAGCGCCAGGCCTCGTCGCGCTCGGCATCCAGGGCGTCGCGGCGCTCGTTCTCGCGTGCAAACAGGTCGCTCATGTCGCCGCCGGTGGCAGCGCTCAAAAACTCGCTTTTGGCCTTTGACCAGGCAGCACGCTTTTTGCTTCCCATCTGTTTCGCGCCCCTCTCCAAACACTGGTATCATTGCCTAACCAAAGTGATACCAATAAACGTGAGGTCGCTGCACGATGATCAGAAAAACCCTCGATACCGACATTCCCGCCGTCATGGCTGTCTACGACGCAGCCCGCGCTTTTATGCGCGAGCATGGCAATGCCACGCAGTGGCCGGTGGGCACGCCTTCGGCTGAACAGCTGGCTGCCGATATCGCTGCCGGTAGCAGCTATGTATGCGAGGACAACGGTCGCGTGGTGGCAACGTTTGCCTTTTTACCGGGCCCAGACGATTGCTACGACGTCATTGAGGACGGCCAATGGCGTAGTGACACTCCGTACGCCGTGCTGCACCGTGTGGCATCCGACGGAACCGTGCACGGTATCGCCGCCGCGATGTTTGCCTTTGCCAAGGAGCGCATCGACCATTTGCGTATCGACACGCATCAAGACAACCTGCCCATGCAAGGCGCCATTTTCAAGGCTGGCTTCGAGCGAGCCGGCGTCGTGTACGTATCGGACGGCACGCCGCGTGTTGCCTTCGACTGGCTGCGCGAGGCGTAGAGGCCGATTCACGAACCAGCGTTTCATCGAAATGAAAATTGCTCCGGTGGGGCCATTTTTGCATGCGATGTCTTGGCCGGGTAACGGGTCAGCTCCCGTCGCATAGGCAACGGTGGTTACGCCTTGGGAAGCTCGCTTCCGCAGTGGCAGCACTTGGTTGCGCCCTCGTGTACCTCTTCCAGGCAATAGGGGCAGACGGGCTTAGGGGCGGCTTCCTCGGCGGTGGCGCCGGCGAGCTTGTCGCCAATCTCCTGCGCCTTGTTGAACGCCTTGACGATGGCAAAGACGATCGCCGCCACAATCAAAAAGTTGATGCACGCGCCAATGAACGCACCAAAGTCGATATTGGTGCCCGGCACCACGAGCCCCGAGATCTCGGTGGCGCTGCCGCCGGCAATCACGGAGATGAGCGGGTTGATGATGTTGTCGGTGAGCGAGGTCACGATGGCGGTGAACGCGCCGCCGATAATCACGCCGACGGCCATGTCCATTACGTTGCCGCGGTTGATAAATTCCTTGAACTCGTTGAACAGTGCCTTCATGGTGACTCCTCGCTGTTGTGGGGCTCGCGTTGTTACCGCCCAGATGAGCCCGGGTAGACAAAGGGGGGTGCCGGCTTTCGCAAGGCGCGAACCTACGAAAATCGCCGCGCGGCAACGCAGGGTGATGAGCTTGGTCGGGGGATAGGGCCCGCTTCGCCCGCCGGCTTGTAAATTGTATCATCCACTGTGTGACAAAAGCGTACCCTGCAGGGTCGGCGTGTTATCAACGGGGGAGATTATGTCAAAGCAAGCGGTCATTGGAATCCTGGCGCATGTCGATGCCGGCAAGACCACCCTGGCAGAGGCCATGCTGTTCAATGCGGGTCGCATTCGCAAGCGTGGACGTGTGGACGATGGTGACTCTCACCTGGACACCAACGAGATTGAACGCGAGCGCGGCATCACGATCTTCTCGTCGCAGGCCGTGCTCGACCACGGCGAAACCCACGTGATGCTCGTGGACGCTCCCGGCCATGTCGATTTTTCGGCCGAGGCGGAGCGCACATTGCGCGCGCTCGACTATGCGATTCTGGTTGTGGGTGCCAACGATGGCGTGCAGGGGCATACCGAAACCCTGTGGCGCCTGCTCGCGCGCTACGAGATCCCGACGTTCATCTTTATCAACAAGATCGACTTGGAAAACCCCGGGCGTGAGGCACTGCTGGCACAACTTGGGCGGCGTCTTTCCGAGGGCTGCCTGGATGCCGGTGAACTGCTGGCCGGCGGTGCCGTTCAAGAGGATGCCGCCGCACTGGACGAGGAGGCGCTCGAGGAGTTTCTTGAAGCGGGCGAGCTTTCGACTGCCACGCTTTCGCGGCTGGTTGCGGAGCGCAAGCTGTTCCCCTGCTTCGCTGGTTCGGCGCTCAGGGATCGGGGCGTAGGCGAGCTGCTGGACGGTATGTGTGCCCTGATGCGTGAGCAGGTGTGGCCTCGGGAGTTCGCCGCTCGCGTCTACCGCGTGAGCCGTGGAGATCGCGGTGAGCGCTTGGCTTGGGTCAAAGTGACCGGTGGCGTGCTGCATGCAAAGCAGGTGATTGAGGGGCGCTCCGGTGCTGGGGCTTGGGAGCAGAAAGTCGACCAGGTTCGTATCTATAACGGCGAGAAATACGAGCTTGCCCAGGAAGTTGCCGCCGGTGGTATCTGCGCCGTAACGGGCCTCGCGCACGTTCGCCCGGGAGATGCTTTGGGCGCGGAACCCATGGGCGAGCAGCCGATTATCGCGCCGGTTCTCACCTATACCGTGCTGCCGGGCGAGCACGATGTCCATGCGGTGTTCCAAGCGCTGACCGAGTTGGCGGACGAGGATCCTATGCTCGGCGTAAGCTGGAATACGCATCTTGAGCAGATCCATCTGCAGCTGATGGGCGCCGTGCAGCTCGAGGTCGTGCAGCGCGTGCTGGCCGATCGCTTTGGCCTTTCGGTTGCGTTTGAGCCCGGTGGCATTCTCTATAAGGAGACTATTTCGCAGTTGGTCGAGGGCGTGGGCCACTTTGAGCCGCTGCGCCACTATGCCGAGGTGCATCTGCGCCTGGAGCCGTTGCCGGCGGGATCGGGCGTGCAGTTTGGCACCGTAACCTCGACCGACGAACTCGATCTGAACTGGCAGCGCCTGGCGCTCACCAACGCCATGGAGCGAGATCACCTGGGCGTGCTGACCGGCTCGCCCATCACCGATGTGCGCATTACGCTCACAGGTGGCCGTGCGCATGCCAAGCACACCGAGGGCGGCGATTTTCGCCAGGCCACGTATCGTGCGATTCGCCAGGGGCTCATGCGGGCGCGCGAGGCAGGCGCGGCAGTGTTGCTGGAACCCTGGTATCACTTTGAGCTCGAGGTGCCGGAGGAGTGCGTGGGCCGAGCGCTCTCGGATGCCACGCGCATGGGCGCCGAATACGAGCCGCCTGCGATGGAGGGTGATCGCGCGAAGCTGACCGGCCGCGTGCCGGCATCCGAGGTGCAGGACTATGCTCTGGAGGTGGCAGCCTACACAAGCGGTCGCGGGCATCTGTACCTTGAGTTCGCAGGTTACGCGCCCTGCCACGATGCCGAGCGCGTGATTGAGACAGCTGCCTACGATCCCGAGGCCGACTTGCCCAACACGCCCGACTCGGTCTTTTGCTCGCACGGCGCCGGCTATACGGTCAAATGGTACGACGCCCCCGAGGCCGCTCACGTCCATATCGACCCCGCCACCTTCCGTCCCTATCGCCCCGCCGACCCCACCTTCTTCTGCCACTAGGGGACGGGGTAGAAATGGCAGTTTTTCAAACGCTTGAGCTCTTGACAAATATGTCTACGGCGCGATGCGACAAAGGGATAACTCCGCTGTCGCATTCTTGTCGCATTAATAAGTGAGAGGTCGAAACATGGTGATTCATACTGAGCACTTGACGCTTCGCCCGTGGCGCGAGACGGATGCGGAGGGTCTTTTTGCATACGCGAGCGACCCGGACGTGGGGCCGGCTGCAGGTTGGCCGCCCCATCGAAGCATCGAGGAAAGCAGAGAAATCATTCGGACGGTCTTTTCCGCACCCCATACCTTTGCCGTTTGTCTGGCTGCGACCGACGGGCTTGTAGGCAGCATTGGACTGATGCCGCCTCGCTGCGAGTCGAACTACCTGGGTGCCGGCCCTGAACTCGAGGTGGGCTATTGGATCGCCAAGCCTTTCTGGGGCCGAGGCTTTGCTCCCGAAGCGGTGCGAGCCATGCAGCGCTATGCGTTCGAAACGCTTGGCTGCAAGGTGCTTTGGTGCGGATACTATGAGGGTAATTACAAGTCGCTACGCGTTCAACAAAAGTGTGGATTCGTGCCCCATCACGTTGAGCGCGACGTGCCCTGCGAGCTCATGGGCGATGTGCGTACCGAGTACTTTACGTATTTGACCTGCGACGACTGGCGCAAACAGACAGAAGAGGGGCGATAAAGTTGCCGCAGCAACCAGGCGCGATCGAGGTACGTGGCGCGCGCGTCCATAACCTCAAGGACATCGATATCGATATTCCGCTGGGAAAGCTTGTGGGCATCGCCGGCGTGTCGGGTTCGGGCAAGAGCTCGCTGGCGCTGGGTGTTCTCTATGCCGAGGGCTCGCGTCGCTACCTAGAGGCACTCAGCACTTACACTCGGCGTCGCCTAACGCAGGCAGAGCATGCGCAGGTGGACGAGGTGCTGCACGTGCCGGCGGCGCTTGCACTGCATCAGCGCCCCAGCGTGCCGGGCGTGCGCTCTACCTTTGGTACCATGACCGAACTCAACAACAGCCTGCGCCTGCTCTTTAGCCGCTGCGCCCATCACGTGTGCCCGCATTGCGGCGCCCGCGTGGAGCCGAGCCTGAACGTGGCGGCCGGCTTGGCGCTTACGTGCCCGACCTGCGGCCGCGAGTTTTACGCGCCGGGCGCCGAAGACCTTGCCTTTAATAGCGGCGGTGCATGTCCCACCTGCGGCGGCACCGGCGTCATGCGCGAAGTGGACGAGGCGAGCCTGGTGCCCGACGAGTCCAAGACCATCAACGAAGGCGCGGTTCTTCCCTGGGGCACGCTCATGTGGGACCTGATGAAGCAGGTCGCCGGTGAGATGGGCGTGCGCACCGATGTGCCGTTTAGCCAGCTCACGCCCCAGGAGCGCAACATCGTGTTCCACGGCCCGGCGGTCAAAAAGCACATCCTCTACGTGCCCAAGAACGGCGAGGGCGCCACACCGCTCGACTTTACGTACTACAACGCCGTCTATACCGTCGAGAACGCGCTCGCCAAGGTCAAGGACGATAAGGGCTTAAAGCGCGTTGCCCGCTTTTTGCGCGAGGGCCCGTGTCGTGACTGCGGCGGCACGCGTCTGTCCGAGGCGGCACGCCAGCCCCAGGTGCGTGGCATCAATCTGGCGCAGGCGGCAGCCATGACGCTGGGCGACGCAATTGAATGGGTACGCGGCGTGCCCGCGTCGTTGCCGGACGAGATGCGGCCCATGGCGACGGACATCTGCGATTCGTTTTTGAGCACAGCTCGTCGCCTGGTCGACCTGGGTCTCAACTACCTCTCGCTCGATCGCGCCGGAGCCACGCTTTCCACCGGCGAACGCCAGCGTGTGCAGCTCGCCCGTGTGGTGCGCAATCGCTCGACGGGCGTGCTTTATGTGCTGGACGAGCCCTCGATTGGCCTGCATCCGGCAAACGTCGATGGCCTGGTGGGCGTAATGCGTGACTTGGTGGGTGACGGCAATACGGTGGTCGTCGTCGACCATGACACACGCGTGCTGGCGGAGGCCGATTATCTGGTCGAGATGGGTCCCGTTGCCGGTGCGGGTGGCGGCAAGGTGATCGCTTCTGGCACGGTTAGCGAGGTCGAACGATCACAAGACAGCCGCATCGCGCCGTTCCTGCGTGCGGACCCCAAGCGTTTGCGTCCACAGGTCTCCGATGAAGAAATGTTCGACCAGGGCCATATCCGCATGGCGACCGATGCCATTCATACCGTCAAACCGCTCGAGGTCGACATTCCCCGCGGCCGACTTGTCGCAGTAACGGGCGTCTCGGGCTCGGGCAAGACGACCCTGGTGCTCGAGACGCTCATCCCCGCGCTTAAGGCGCAAGCAGCTGGCGAGCGCCTGCCGGCTCATGTGCGTTGGGTCGATGCCGAGGGCATTGCGCGCGCCAACCTGATCGACGCCACGCCCATCGGCGCCAACGTGCGCTCGACGGTGGCGACCTATGCCGATATCCACGATGAGCTGCGCCGCGCCTTCGCCCGTACACCCGAGGCCAAGGCTGCCGGCTACAAGGCGGGCGCCTTTAGCTACAACACCGGTGCCCTGCGCTGCCCCACGTGTGATGGTACCGGCTCCATATCGCTTGACGTGCAGTTCCTGCCCGATGTCGAGATCGTCTGCCCGGCATGCCGCGGCTCGCGCTACGCCGAGGCCGCCTCGCATATCCATCGCGAGGGCAAGGACGGCAGTCTGCTTACGTTACCGCAACTTATGGATATGAGCGTGGATGAGGCACTCGACGCCACGGTGGGACTCAAGAAAGTTCAGACGCGCCTGCAGACCTTGCACGACCTGGGCCTGGGCTACCTCACACTCGGCGAGCCTACGCCGGCGCTTTCGGGCGGTGAGGCGCAGCGTCTTAAGCTTGCGAGCGAGATGGGGCGCGTGCAGGACGATGCCGTGTTCGTGTTCGACGAGCCCACGATCGGTCTGCATCCGCTCGATGTTCAGGTTCTGCTGGCTGTGTTTGACGGCCTGGTTGCCAAGGGCGCCACGGTCATCGTAATCGAGCACGACCTCGATCTCATCCGTAACGCCGACTACGTTATCGATATGGGCCCAGGCGGTGGCGACGCCGGCGGACAAATCGTCTGCGCCGGCACGCCGGACGATATCGCGGCCTACCCCACAAGCATCACCGGCCGCTACCTATACGCGATGTGACAAAGGGACTGTCCCTCTGTCACATTCTCGCAAAGACTGCGGCATCACGGTTTTCTATTCTGGTTAATTCTGGTTAAAAGCAGTTAATTTCAGTTAAAAGTAGTTAATTGCAGTTAATAGCTAGCGTGTTGTCGACATAGCGCTTGAATAGCTTGTGCCTGAGAGCCAAAATGACCTCAACCCATTCGCGAAATTTGCACGCCCTATAGTGAGTGGGCTCTCAAATGAGCCGATGCTGCCATCGTGCGGCTGATAGGGGCAATCATGCAAAACAGAATCTTTGGGTATGCTCGCGTTTCGTCAGCAGATCAGAACCTGGATCGCCAATTGGATGCACTGGGGCGGTTTCCGGTCCAAGCGAATCTGATCTATGCTGACAAGGCGAGCGGAAAGGACTTCAGGCGTCCTCAGTATCAGCGTCTTCTTCGGCGACTGCGCGAGGGGGACGTCCTGGTGATTAAGAGTATCGACCGGTTAGGTCGCGACTACCGTGAAGTTCTCGATGAATGGCGTCGCATAACGATGGATAAACGCGTTGCCATCGTGGTGCTCGACATGCCACTGCTTGATACGCGCGAACAACCTAATGGAATAACGGGAACTTTTATTGCCGATCTAGTGCTCCAAGTTTTGAGTTACGTAGCTCAGGTGGAGCGCGAAAACATCAAGCAAAGACAGGCTGAAGGTATTGCTTCGGCACGATTGCGCGGCGTCCGTTTTGGGCGTCCGATGCTCGAGCGTCCAGAAAACTATCGTTCAGTCGTCCAATCATTTAAAGGAGGTGAGGTGACAAGGCGGGATGCCGCCGCGCTGTTGGGCGTTAGTCCATCGACGTTTGATCGTTGGAGGCGGGCGGACGCGACCGGATATGACCGTTCGCCGTCTGTCCGTCTTCTTTAGCTAGACATTTTGACGAGGGGAGTTTATTGCACAGGGCTCACTCCTTCCCTCGATGTTCATCCAGTTCACGCCCTTGAATCAAATAGTGCCACCGCGTTGCCAATTCGTCTGCTTTTTGATGAGGGGCTATGAGTCGAATCGTCAATTGAAGGGAAATAGTCGTGAAACGAAATACTATTAAAAAGCTGCCTGTGATGGGTTTGTTTGTCCTGCTCATCTGTTCTTTAGGGTTCATTTCGGCCTGTTCTCAGAATGCTGTAAACTCAGAAAAGCCGAAATATGTCGATGACAAGGCGATGAATGTTATCGCTGCCGGGTTTGAGAGAAGATCCGACGTCATTGAATCTAATGCAAACGATGATGACCCTCATTCAACCGAGAATATCCAAGAAGCCATTAAGGCCGAGATTAAGAACGACGAGGAGCTCAAGAACGCCAAGTTCAAGGATTCTAAGATGCAGCAGGATGTCATCACATATCTGAATCTGCTTGATGACCAGCTTAAAGTGACCGAGGACTACTCGCAATCGTCTTCGGATTATTACGAAGAATGGAACAAGGTCTACGATGAGCGGTCTGCGCAGCTCAAAAAGCTTGTTGATAATTATGGGTTGGAAGTTGGGGAGAAATACAAGGACGACTTCAATGACTTGATTAAGAATGGAAAGTCCGTAGCGGAGAAGACCCGCAATGAGGACGCCATCAACAGTTTGATCCAGGGAGCAAATTTCGAAAAGTCGGATGACGGTTATGGTCTGTATACGTATACAGCCGTAGTTGAGAACACCTCTGGTATATCGTTCTCAAACGTCAGTCTGACGCTTGCTCTCTACGATGCGGATGACATCAAAGCGGAGGAGACCTATGCGAACACTTCTTCGTGGGCGCCGGGGGAGAAAGTCAAGTTCGAGGCGATGTCCGATGTGGACGCCGCACGCGTTGTCGCATCTGTTTCCAGCTACGATGTAAATAAATAAGTTTCGCGCGGAAGAGACGGGTCAATCGGCAATGAATGGTTGACCCGTCCGTTTTATATCAATAATTGAATAGCGAGTGTCACGAACGAATGTGTATTATTCGAATTGCGAACAACTGCTCTCGTCTAAAGACGTGTTGAAAACGACAATTTGGGCATGTGGCATAACCTTCGGCAGTTTCTTAAATGGCAATGAGTTTGAAAGGAATAGGGGATGGATGAGATGAAGGAAGGCATGGGGGAGCTGAAAGCGAAGCTCGGGAGAATTCTGACGAAGCCAAAGGTATTCTTCGCGGGTTTGGCGCTTGGCGCGGTGATTGTAGCTGTACTTTTTATTACCATCTTTAATAACGGTAAAGCTGCGGGTGCGAAAGAAGCGACTCCCAATACGCTCTCCCCGTCGGTCGTGTTTGAGCGCATCGCTTCCCAGAATGAGATGGTTTCTGCATCGCAGAACTATGCGATTGTCGATAAAGTGACGGATACCAAGAGGTTTTTCGATTGGTTTGATATCCCGTTTACGGAAAACAGCTTTTGGTACCGCTATGTGGGAACCATTAAGGCGGGTGTGAATCTCGAGACGGCAGAGATACATACGAACAAGAAAAAGCTGACCATTACGATTGATGAGCCTTATGTAATCTCGAACACGCCGGATATGAATAAGTCGGGTGCTCTCGAGGAACGCAACAACATCCTCAATCCCATTGAGGTCAAAGACGTCACGGCGTTTGAGGCGCAGTGCAAGGAGCGGAGTGAAAGCGAGGCCATCAAGGATGGCAAGCTGCTCGAGGAGGCTCGAACGAACGCTGAAGCAAATATCCGTGCGATGTTCAACTCGGCATTTGGGGATGAATATACGGTTGATTTTGACTATCGGAAATAGGAGGTCATCATGGGGGATAAAGATAATCTAGATATTGCCGTTGAAAGAGGGGTTCAGCCACGACATAAGCAGAGCTTTGACATCCGCAAGGTCGCTGCTGAGTTGGTTGATGGTGCCGGAAGCGCGGTGGCGGGCGCGGTTGCGACCGTACAGAAAGTTGCCGATGATGCAATGCATGCTGCAGCTCCGATGGCTGATGGGGCCTTGGCAGCTATTGCGGATGCAGCCGATGGCGCGGCGGGAGCTGCTGCGGATATCGGTGACGCTGTCAACGATTGGGCATATCAGCAGCAGCTTAATAGGTATAGACCGGTAACCAAAGAGACCTATCAGAGCCCTTCATTTCATTTGCCGAACATGATTCGAATCGTTGACGGAAATGAGCGTCGGGGCATCGACGTCTGTAGGGATGCTATTGGTTGGCTGGATACTGTTAAGGGCACACAGATTTTCAATCTGTACCGCGAGGCGATTGGGGATAGTGAGCTGTCTTTCTACCCTAAACCATCTCTTTATTCCACATATTACATAGATGCTTTTGATCGGTCCCGCTTTGTTGATCTTGACTCTTATTTCGCAACCATGCAACAAGACAAGATGGCCGAGTTGAGGCGGATTGCATTCATGCTTGGTGCGAAGCGCTGCAAGCTGGAGGTGACGGAGTACGAGGAAACTCGGCGAGGCCGCCAGGTTAAGGGAAATGCCAAAGCGGGAAAGAAGGGCTCGGCTCGAATCGATGGCTCCTTGAGCGATTCAACGAGAAATGAGAAGAAAATCCTGTTTACGCAGGAATTCGAGGGAGATATGGTTCCACAGCGCCCTGAACTCCATTGGTATGCCCATGATTCAGATATTCTCTTGTTAATTGAGACGAGATGCGGTGGAGAGGATAAAAACAAGGCGAAGAGCTATCGGGTCGAATTGAAAAGCGAGACGACCATGACTATGTCCGTATCACTTGCTATGGCTATCGATGAGGCATGCAGCAAGCTGAGCATAAGGGCGAACTCGAGCCTGACAAGCCAGGCTAAGCGAGAACTCCGACAGTCGTTTGTATTTGAAGTTGAATTCTGACGTGTAGGGACCCTCTGAGGCGGGGTCCCTTTCTTTTGCGGGACGGAAGTATATAAGCCGGTATAAGACGGTGTCGAAGATTTTGAAGATAACCTCGATAGCGGAGCCGGTACATCGGGTTGGCCTATGCTCATCAGGGGAAATGTCGCATTGAAACAAAATTTATTTTGACAAGAGTTAGAGGGTTTGAAAATCTACCATTTCTACCCCGTCCCCTAATGGCACATCCCCGCAAAGCCTGTCTGGCGCAACGCCTCGTAGAGGACGATGGCGGCGCTGTTGGAGAGGTTGAGCGCGCTGATGCGGTAGTCGTCGGGGTTGACGAAGTTGCCGCAGATGTCCTGCTGCAGGATGGCCTCATGGCTGTCCTCGGTATGTCCGAGTGACTCCTCGTGGGCTTCCCAGGCGTCGGCGTTATCGAGTGAATCACAATCGCGCAGCATGGGGATGCGCTCGCAGCGCTCGGGTGCCGCGGCAAGCAACTCCTCGGGAATACCCGAGCTTTCGCTGCCAAAGACTAAGAAGTCGCCATCGCGGTAGCTGCTCTGCGCATAGGTGCGGCGCGCCTTTTTGGTCAGCAGGTGCAGGCGCTTGTCGGCGGGGGAGAGACCATTGCGTGCAAGGAAATCCTTCCAGCTGGCATAGGTCGTCACGTCCAAGTTCTGCCAATAGGCCAGTCCCGCGCGCCGCACGGTCTTGTCGTCGAGCGAAAAGCCCAGCGGCTCCACCAGATGCAGGCGGGCTCCCGTGACCACGCACGTGCGGCCGATGTTGCCCGTGTTGGCCGGAATCTCGGGCGCATACAGCACAATGTTGAACATGAATCTCCTTGGCTCAAAACGAAAAACCACCACGAAGGGGCACAGGCACCTTCGTGGTGGTTTGGCAGTTACGCAGGCGGAAAGCCCGCTTCAATACACCTAGGCGCGGTGCCAGTCGGTCAGGCAGGCGTCGAGGGAGGCGATAAGCGCGTCCTTATCCATGTGACGGCCGATGATGCACAGGCTCGTCATACGGTCGCCCGTCTCGTCGTCCCAAATCTGCATGATCTCGGGGTTCTCGTCGATGATCTTCTGCTTCTCGCCCTCGGGCGCAGAATCGACGAACAGGCCGTTCTCCATCAAGCGCATCTGGTGGCCTGCCTGCTCAAACATGTAGCACATGTCCGGATCGCCGGTCTGCCACAGCGGACCCTTAACGCGAATGACCTCGTCGGGCCACTCCTGCTCAACAAAGTCGGTGAACTTCTGAAGGTCAAACGGCTTGCGGCGCGAGTACACAAAGGTGTCGATGTCGTACTCGAGCACCTCGGGGTCGTCGTGCTCCTCGGGATGCTCCATGGCCTCGATCCAAGCGGCGGAGTTGTAGGCGCGTATAAAGTCAAAGCGGCCGGTGTCGAGCAGCTCCTCCATGGGGACTTCGCCGTTTTGGGCCTCGACGATCACGGCGTCCTTCTGCAGGCTGCGTACGATGGCCTTGAGCTCGGCAATCTGCTCGGGCGTGACGGTATCGGTCTTGTTGAGGATAAGCGTGGAGCAGAACTCGATCTGCTGGATCAGCAGGCTCTCGATATCGTCCTCGTCGATATCCTCGGCCAGCAGGTCGCGACCACCGTTGAACTCGTCGTACATGCGGGCGCAGTCGACCACGGCGACGATGTTGTCGAGCGCGAGCTTGGGCTCGCCGCCCACCTTGGCCTCATCGCAGAAGCTCGAGATGGTGTAGGCGATGGGAATAGGCTCGCAGATGCCCGAGGCCTCGATGATGATGTAGTCGAAATCGCCCGAATCGGCGATGCCCTGCAGCTGGTTGGCCAGGTCGTCCGAAAGCGTGCAACAGATACAGCCGTTGGTGAGCGGGATAAGGTCGTCGGTCTCGGAAAGGCCACCGTCGGCGATAAGGCTGGCGTCGACGTTGATCTCGCCGATATCGTTGACGATTACGGCGGCGCGGATGCCGCCGTCATTGGCGAGGATGTGGTTGAGCAGCGTGGTCTTGCCGGCACCGAGATAGCCGGTAAGCATGATGATCTTCACGGGCTTGTTGGGCATGTGCCCTCCTTTGTTAGACATGGCTTACAGTTGAATCATATGCCAAATGCCTGCTCTTATACCCACGAGCCGGCAAATAACACGGGCTACTCCCAGGCTCCCCATACATCGGGGCAATAGCCGACGGTGGCCTTTTTTCCGTTGCGCACGATGGGCTCGGCCAGCACCTGCTGATTCTCGAGCAGCTTGTCGAAGCGCTGACTGGGGGTGAGGTGCTGGATAAGTGCGAGCGTCTCCTCGTCCTTGGCTTTGGGGTTGAGCAGCTTGTCGATGCCGCCGACCGCCTGCATGACGCTCGTGAGCTCGCCCTTGCTCATCTCCTTTTCCCTAAGGTCGATAAACTGCACCTTAATGCGGCGCTCTTTGAAATAGCGCTGGGCTTTCTTGGTGTCGAAGGACTTTTTCGTACCGAATATTTGGATGTTCATGTATTGGTTCCGCCGTTCTACCTGATGAAGTTGGTTCTAGCGCGATCGGCCTCGGGGGCTTCGATGCCGACAGCCTTTCCCGCCTCGATGCAACGCAGGAGCCAGGCCATGTTTTTGCCGATGTTTCGCATAGTGGCCAGGCCCTCGGCGTCCTGCGTGGCCTCGCCCGGCATGGCGCCAAAGACGTTATTCCAGTAGGTGGAAGCAACTATGGGCATTTGCTTAATGGTGAAGTACTTGTTGAGCACATCGAAGGTGGTCGACGTGCCGCCGCGACGGGCGACGGCGACTGCGGCTCCGGGTTTGTGCTCAAAGACATGCCCGCCTGCATAGAAGGCGCGATCGAGGGCCGAAAGGATGCGGCCGCTGGGGTGCGCATAGTAGACAGGTGAGCCAAAGACAAAGCCATCTGCCTGCTCGGCGGCAGCGATGAGCTCATTCACCATGTCGTCGCCAAAGACGCAACGACCGCCAAGCTTGCCGCACTGGCCGCAACCGATGCAATCGCGAATGGGCTTGGCGCCCAGTTGAAAAACCTCGGTGTCGATGCCCTCAGCGTTGAGTTGCTTAGCGACCTCGGCGAGCGCCATGGCGGTGTTGCCGCTTGCCTTGGGGCTGCCATTGACTAAAAGAACCTTCATCACAAACTCCCTCTGCTTTTGGTGACTTCTGCAGAGGATTATCTCACGTTGTTTGCGACGACGTTGGCACGGTGCGGGCGATGTTTATCTCGCTACGTTCTCCTATCGAGAGCGATCCCATCGACTTGGAGGCGTATCGCGCCTGCCCCATGCGATTTACGTGAGTGTGTACCGATATCGAGACGGGCAAGGCTGTCTATCACGATTTGCCGTATGGCGACGAGCGCGATATCGAGTAGATCCGGGCGTCGTCTGCTATTCCTGTGGCGACGCGTCCCGTTGCTATTGACGGGCATAAGTATCTGGATGGTGGCGTGGCTGATTCTATTCCCAGCGCATGGCTGTTTGCGCAGGGATATGACCGCAATATCGTGGTACTCACGCAGCCGGCGGGCTTTGTGAAGCAGCCCAACAGCGTGATGCCCATGCTGCGGCGCGTGTTCCGTCACTATCCGGAGTTTGTCGCAGCGCTTGAGCATCGGCATGAGGTCTACAATGCCACGCTCGATGACTTGGCACGTCACGAGGCTGCCGGCGAGGTCTTTGTGGTGCGGCCGAGCGAATCGGTGAAGGTGCCGTCGCTGTGCCGCGAACCGGATGAGCTCGAGCGCATCTATCAGGTCGGTTGCCACGATGCGGAGGCGACTTTGTCGGCGTTGGAGGCCTACCTAGCGGGGTAGGGCAAACTGCCGCGGACTCGGCGGAAAGCGCATCCCGGAATGGGGCCCAAACTGGGATGCGCTTTCCGCTATTGAAGATATGAGGCTGCAGAGCAACTGCTTGGCTTATGCCTATGCCTGCTGCCAGGTGTCGACAAGCTCCTTGGCTGCGGCGTAGGGGTCGTCGGCGCTGCAGACGGCGCTCACCACGAAGAAGCCATCGACGCCGGTGGCCTTGAGCTGCGGCAGGTCGGCCGTCTTGACGCCGCCGCCCACCACGATGGGCACGGGGCTTGCCGCATGGAGCGCCACCAGGTCCTCAAAGCTCTTGGTGATGATGGAGCCATCGGCTGCGCGTCCGCAATCGCGCTTGGTCTCGGTCTCGTGGAGCGGGCCCACGCCCAGGTAATCGACTAGGCTCATGTCGGCGGTCTTGACGTACTCGAGCATTTCCTCGCAACGGGCCGAAAGGCCCACGATAGCGTCGGGGCCCAGCAGCTTGCGGCAGACCTCGACGGGAATGTCGCTCTGACCCACGTGCACGCCATCGACGGCAATGCCCTGCTCGCGCGCGGCGAGCACGCAGTCCAGGCGGTCGTCGATCAGCAAAGCGACCTGACCGGTCTTGCCGGCCTGGGCGATAGCCTGCGCGGCGTCGCCGGTCAGCGCGACGATCTCGCGGGCGCTTGCCACCTTGGAGCGCACCTGGATGCAGGTAAAGCCGGCGTCGAGTGCCTGGGCCACCACATCGCCCACAGGGCGCCCGAGCGTGTTTTCGGGGCCGAGTACCAGATAGGCCGAGATATCAAGGTTGTCGCGGATGCTCATCGTGCTTCCTCCTGTTTCTTGATCTGTGCTTCCATGCGCTCGAGTTTGCCGGTCATGGTGTCGGTAAATCCGGGTCGAATATCTGCCTTGAGCACGACCTCGGTGCGGATGCCTTTATTCGCCAACACAAAGGTCGCGTCGCGCACGACCTGCATGACCTCGTCCCAGTCGCCCTCGATCTCGGTGAACATCGAGGTGGTGCGGTTGGGAAGGCCGCTCTCGCGAATGACACGCACGACCTCGGCGACCTCGGCGGACAGTTCGTCGCCCGTACCGCACGGGGCGATGGCCACGGCGACGAGCGTGTTCATGCCGGCAGCGGTTGCGGGTTCGGACATGGCTTAGGCCTCCTCGAGCTCGAGTCGGTTATCGGCGATGTCCTGGGCGGTTGCGCGGTAGAGCTCGTCGATAAAGGCGACCTTAAAGCTTGCCGGGGCGTCGGCGACAGCGGCGGCACGCGTGCCGGCCACGTTGTAGACGGCGGTGCCGCAGATGGCTGCCGTAAACGGGTCGGCGGCGCAGGCGTACACGGCCAGCACGCCGCCCTGTGAGCAACCGCAGCCGGTGATCTTGGACATGAGCGGGCTGCCGCCGTGGGACTTGGCCACCGTCGTGCCGTCGGTAATCAGGTCGACTTCGCCCGAGACCACTACGGCGCCGCCGGTGTAGCGAGCGAGTGCCACAGCGGCGCCACGGGCGGCGTCAACGGTGTCGGTAGTGTCGACCCCGCGGGCACGGCTCAGGTCGGCCGCCTCGCCCTCAAGGTTCCACAGGGCGGCAAGCGCGATGATCTCGGAGGCGTTGCCGCGCACGATGGCGGGCTTGTACTGCTTGAGCTCGCTTACCAGCTGGGTGCGCAGGCTGCCGATGCCCAGGCCCACCGGGTCGAGCACCCAGGGCTTGCCGGCATCGTGTGCCGCCTTGGCTGCGCGGGGAATCGTCTGCTCGTAGATGGGGAAGAGTGTGCCCATGTTGAGATAGATGGCGCCACCGCCGGCAACGAGTGCCTCGCCCTCGTCGGGCAGATAGACCATGGCGGCCGAACCGCCCACGGCGAGCTGCGCGTTGGCGACAAAGTCGATCGTTACCGTGTTGGTGATGGAGCCGGCCATCGGATTGGTGGCGCGAATCTCCTCCACGGCCTTGACCACATTTTGCTTAAGCTGTTCCGAATCAATCACTGCACATGCCTCCTTGGCATAGAAAAGGGGCGCTGTGCATAGACAGCGCCCCTGCAAAGGCGGCATGCTCCCTACGCCAGCATTAACTGACAGGTTCAAAGGATTGGGCCCGCTGCCCTCTCAGCCTTGTGGTTTGCACCGCCGGCACTCCCGCATCGAATCTGTTGCTCCCTATACTAGCGCACCTGCCAAAAAGGGACAGGCTTATTTTGGCAGGTGCCAACTGGGGCGATGCGTTTTCCCAGATAAAACCTGCCAAAATAAGCCTGTCCCTTTTTGGCAGGTCGGTACAATAGACGGGATAAAGAATGACTGAGGGGACCTTATGATCAAGCTTGTGCTAACCGATATGGACGATACGCTGATTCCGGCTGGGCATGACGGTGCTAGCGACTATGCCATCGAGGGTATTCACGCCATGCAGGAGGCGGGACTGCACTTTGGACCGGTTTCGGGCCGTCAGCCGTCCGCGATGGGCTGGATGTTCCGCAATCGTGCCGAGTGTTTCTCGACCGGCGCGTTCTGCAATGGCCAGGTAATGTTTGTCGACGGCGAGGTGGTTGCCTCGCGCGCGAGCGACAACGACGCCCTCATGCGTCTGGCCGATTACCTCGAGCAAGAGACCGACGATACCTATCTAAAGGTCTACCGTCTGGGTGATGACTTTTGGGACAACGATGCTTATTGCGTGACAAGCGATCCCGAGCGTGTGCGTCGCGCCATGGAATCGGGCGGCAATGCGTGGCTCAAGGGCGAAGAGGCTCCCTGTCGTCCTGTCGTTGACGATGCCCCGGTATACAAGGCGAATATCTGGAGTGCCCGTTCGCGCGAGGAGCTCGCCGAGCTGCGCGAGCGTGTTGCCGCCGAGGTGCCGGAGCTCTCGCTCGTGTTTCCCAACAACCGCGTGCGCCTGTTCGACGTTCTTCCGACCGGCTGGGACAAGGGCTGCGCCGCGCTTGAACTGGCACGCGCTTTGGGACTGACGCCCGACGAGGTGGCCGTGTTCGGCGATTCCGATAACGACCTGCCCATGATTGATGCCGTTCCCAACTCCGTGGCGGTCGCCAATGCCAACGAGGCCGTCACGGCCGCCGCGCGCTGGCATATCGGTGCCGCAGCAGACGATGCGGTCGCCGGGGCCCTGCACCAGATTGCCTCCTGCGCCGCGACGGGGGAGATGCCGCCGTTTATGCGCCTGCCGGGTGCGGCCGACGCGAATCTCGCAAACAGCTAAGGAGACAACCATGAAGCTCCAACAGCTCAGATATGTCGTCAAGGTTGCCGAATGTGGCAGCATTACCGAGGCCTCGCGTCGCCTCTTTGTGTCGCAGCCCTCGATTACCGCATCGATTCGCGACCTCGAAAACGAGATGGGTGTGCATATCTTCGAGCGTACCAACAAGGGCGTCATCGTGTCCGAGGAAGGCGAGACCTTCTTGGGCTACGCTCGTCAGGTCCTCGACCAAGCCGACCTGCTCGAGGACAAGTACAAGGGCGCGTCCGAGCAGGTGCCGCATTTTAGCGTGAGCTGCCAGCACTACTCGTTTGCCGTCAACGCGTTTGTCGATGTGATCCGCGAGTTTGATGCCACGCGTTACGACTTTACCCTGCGCGAAGAGCAGACCCACGAGATCATCGAGGACGTCGCTCGCATGAAAAGCGAGCTTGGCATCCTGTATCTGTCGGAGCACAACCGCGAGGTTATCGAGCGCATGCTGGCGACCAACGAGCTCGTATTCGAAGGGCTCTTCTGCGCCATGCCGCACGTCTTCGTATGCGCCGACCATCCGCTGGCGGGCCGCTCCAGCGTGACGCTCGAGGATTTGGAAGACTACCCGTTTCTGTCCTACGAGCAGGGCAGCTACAATTCGTTCTACTATTCCGAGGAGCTGACCTCGACGTTCGAGCGTCGCAAGAATATCCGCGTGCGCGACCGTGCGACGCTGTTCAACTTGGCTATGGGCCTCAACGGCTACACGGTATGCTCGGGCGTGATCAACCACGAGCTCAACGGTCCCGGTATTATCTCGATTCCGCTTGACGTGGATGAGTACATGGAGATTGGCATCATCACGCGCAAGAACACGACACTCACGCGCTACGGTCAGGCCTATATCGACGCGATTCGTCAGCACATCTAGGTTGCTATGCGTGTCCTTTTGCCGATGCCCATCTATATATAGGAAGTATCTATATCAAACTGTTGTAAACACATATTTTACGATAGCGGCGATGGCGCTCATACTCTCCCTCGATAAAGTAACCAATTGCAAGGGGAGATACCTATGAGCACGTTGACCCAACCGAATGCGCCGTTTCGCGCCGATATCGTCGGCAGCTTTCTGCGCCCGCAGACCGTTAAGGATGCCCGTGCGGCACACACTGCGGGCGCGCTCGACGATGCCGGCCTTAAGGCCGTCGAGGACGAGGCCATCCGCGACTTGGTGGCCAAGCAAAAGGCAGCCGGCCTTCAGGTGATTACCGATGGCGAGTTCCGTCGCAGCTATTGGCACCTCGACTTTATGTGGGGCCTCAACGGTGTTGAGCGCCGCACCTCGCGCACGGGCTATATGTTCCACGACGAGGAGACAACGGCCGATACCGCTGTGGTGACCGGGCCCATCAGCGGCGAGAGCCATCCGTTCGTTGAGCACTTTAAGTTCGTCAAGGCGCTCGAGGGCGAGGGTCAGGTCGCACGCCAGACCATCCCGGCGCCGATCCAGACGTTCACCGAGGTCACGCTCGATCGCTGTGACGGTCAGCAGGAGAGTCTGCGCGCCGTCTATAAGACCGACGAAGAACTCGCCGATGCCATTGCCGCCGCCTATCGAACCGTGATCGCCGACCTGTACGCCGCTGGCTGCCGCAATATCCAGTTCGATGACTGCACCTGGGGCATCTACTGCGATACCGACTTTGTGTCCAAGACCGGTATGAGTGCAGTCGACCTGCAGAAGGTGAGCGAGCTGGGCGTGGCGCTCAACAATGCGGCTATCGAGGGTAAGCCTGATGACCTGGTCATTAACACGCACGTGTGCCGCGGCAACTATCACTCCACCTATGCCTTCGAGGGCGGTTACGATCCCATTGCACCGTACCTGTTTGCGCATGAGGATGTCGATGCGTTCTACCTGGAGTTCGATACGCCGCGCGCCGGTGGTTTTGAGCCGCTCAGGTACGTTGCTTCCGGCAAGAAGGTCGTGCTGGGCCTCGTGACCACCAAGGCAGCCGAGCTCGAGGACGAGGACGTAATTGTCGAGCGTATCAACGAGGCCGCGAAGTACGTGCCGCTCGAGAACCTGTACCTGTCGCCCCAGTGCGGCTTTGCCAGCTGCGAGATCGGCAACAAGCTGACCGAAGAGGAACAGTGGGCAAAGATCGCTCTGGTCAATCGCATTGCCGAGCGTGTCTGGAAGTAGCGCTACCGTTCGCGGAAGCGGTATGTGCGACGCGGCGCGTATCACGTACAATGGTTCGGATCGTATCGTCCGGGCAGGTAATCGGCTATGCCCGGACGCCCTTCCATTTTGAAAGGACTTCCATGTCCCAGACTTCGACGCCCGCCGTCGCCGATGCCATCTACGATGCGTCATCGCTCGGCCGCCCGCGCATGTTCCTGCTCGGCCTGCAGCACCTGTTTGCCATGTTCGGCGCTACCGTACTGGTGCCCGTGCTCACCGGTCTTTCGGTTTCGGCAACGCTGTTATTTGCCGGCTTGGGCACGCTGCTCTTCCACTTCCTGTCGCGCGGCAAGGTGCCAGCATTCTTGGGCTCGTCATTTGCCTTTATCGCGGGCTATGCCGCGATTGCGCCCAACGGCGAGACGGAACTTTTGCCCTACGCCTGCCTGGGCGTTGCCTGCGCCGGCCTGCTCTATCCGGTGCTGGCGGCCCTGTTCCGCGCGTTTGGCGCCAAGCGCGTCATGCGCTTCTTCCCGCCGGTGGTGACCGGCCCCATCGTCATTTCCATCGGCCTGATCTTGGCGAGCTCTGCCATTGCCAACTGCCAGACCAACTGGCTTGTGGCCGTCATTGCCGTGGCCGTCATCGTGATCTGTAACATTTGGGGTCGTGGTATGGTCAAGATCGTGCCGATCTTGCTGGGCGTTGTAGTGAGCTATGCCGTCGCGGCGGTGCTGGGCGAGGTCGATTTTTCCGGCGTTGCAGTCGCTCCTTGGGTGGGCCTGCCCGTCGTGTGGGACAACACCGTGTTCGCGCTCTTTGGACCGCAGTTCGATAGCGGTCTTGCCACGACGGCCATTATCACCATCATGCCACTGGCCTTTGCGACCATGATTGAGCACATTGGCGATATCTCCGCCATTGGCTCAACCTGCGAACGTAATTACATTGCCGATCCCGGTCTGCACCGTACCCTGCTCGGCGATGGCCTGGCGACCATCTTGGCATCGCTCTTTGGCGCCCCTGCCAATACGACGTATGGCGAGAACACCGGTGTGCTTGCCTTGACGCGTGTGTTCGACCCGCGTGTGATTCGCATCGCCGCGTGCTGCGCCATTGTGCTTTCGTTCTGTCCTAAGTTTGCCGCTGTGATCGCCGCCATGCCGGCGTGCGTAATCGGCGGCGTGTCGCTCGTGCTCTACGGCATGATCAGCGCTGTGGGTGTCCGTAACCTCATCGAGAACCAGGTCGATTTCCAGAACAACCGCAATGTGCTGGTGGCTGCGCTGGTGCTCGTGCTTTCGCTCGGCATTGCGTACAGCACCGCCGGTGCTATCGTGCTGGAGCTGGGCGGTGTGACGATCTCGCTTTCGGGCCTTGCCGTGGGATCGCTGGTGGGCATCGTGCTCAACGCCATTCTGCCTGGTAACGACTTTGAGTTCGATACTTCCGAGCTCGAGGAGGCTGCCGAGTAGCAGCTGCGTTCAGCTAAATCAAAAAAACGGTGTCCATGCGTATGCGCGCGTGGGCGCCATTTTTAATGCGTCAGTATCCAGCGGATGCCACGCGCCATGCGCAGATCAGTTTGCGCAAAATGATTGCCGGGGTTGAGTTCCAGCGTTGTTGGGATGTCACGCTCGATAAACAGCCCTTCCATCGCGTGCGTATCGTCGAGTACGTGCCGCATCATGCGGTTGGGCGTCTTGGTCTCTTTTTTGCCGAGCGACAGATAGACGGCGTTGGGCGTTGCTGCCATCGCGTGCTCGTGCGCATAGTCGATAAAGTCGGGGAACCACAGCGACCCCGATGCACTCGCCGCGCGCTCAAAGGCATCTGTTTGCCAAAGTGCCCACAGTGCAAAAAGACCCGCCAACGAGTAGCCGGCAACGCCGCGCCATGCGGGCGGCTGGGGAAGCGATGATTCGACCTCGGGGATTATCCGGTTCAACAACTCATCAAGAAAACTGGCAGCCTGTCCGCCAAAGGGCTCGGCATCTCGTATAGTTCCGTCGCATTCCCAAGGGCTCAGCTCGCGATTCCAATCGAGCCCTCCAATGGTAACAAGGGTGAACGGCGGGCAGTCGAGCTCTCGGCAGCGCTCATAGACTTCACTACCGTCGCCCATAACCACGGGGAAGTAGATGACGGGCGCGCCTTCCGCACACTCTGAATAAACGGTTATCTGCTTCTGATGCGCTTCCAAGGCAGGCTTCTCTCGGAGTTGTGATATTGACAGCCTCAATTGTCGCACGCTGGCACGGGGGCAGACGCTAAAAGAAAGGCGCGGAGCCGCTCATTGCGACTCCGCGCTTTGTTGTTTTGCTTTAGCAGACTATGCCGTTACGCCACGAAGAAGTAGACGAGGAAGGCAAGGGCCGCGACCCACATGAGCGGCTTAATCTTGGAAGCCTCGCCCTTAAAGAGTGCGACGACCACGTAGGCGATAAAGCCCAGGCCGATGCCGGCGGAGATGGAGTAGGTGAAGGGCACGCCGGCGACGATCATGAACGCCGGGAAGCCCTCAGAGACATCGGACCAGTCGATCTCGGAGGCCTCGCTCATCATGAGGTAACCGACGTAGACCAGGGCACCGCAGGTGGCGGCGCTGGAAACGATGGAGACGATGGGGGAGAAGAAGGCGGCGAGGATAAACAGCACACCGGTGGTGACGGAGGTGAGGCCCGTGCGGCCACCGTCGGCGGCGCCGGACGTGGACTCAACGAAGGTGGTGATGGAGGAGACGCCCATAAAGCCACCGGCGGCGGCGGCCACGGAGTCGACGACCAGGATGGGGCGGATGTCCTCGACATTGCCGTCCTCGGTCAGGAATTCGCCCTGCTTGGCAACGGCCATGGCGGTACCCATGGTATCGAAAAAGTCGCTCATGAGCAGCGAGAAGGCAACGACGAGCAGCATCGGCTCGGTCAGAACCTTCACGATAGCCATGTTGCCGTCGGCGGTGCTGGCAAACGGAGCACCAAAGGTCGAGAAATCGAGTGGGGCGATGAGGCCCTCGGGGGCGTGAGTGACGCCCAGCGGGATCCCGGCGATGACGGCGACGATGATGCCGATGAGCAGCGAGCCCGGCACGTTGCGGGAAGCCAGGGCAACCGTCACGACGATGGAGATGATGCCGACGATAAAGGCGGGGGAGGTGATGTCGCCCAGACCGACGAGCGTACCGGCACCAGCGGTGATGATGCCGGCGTCGCACAGGCCGATCATGGCGATGAACATGCCCAGGCCAACCGAGATGGCGTGGCGCAGGACCACGGGGATGGCGTCCATGATGGCCTCGCGCAGGCCGCACAGGACGAGCAGCAAAATGACGATACCCTCGAGGAAGATAACGCTCATGGCCACATGCCAGTCACCGCCGCACATGGTGGTGGTGATGCCTGCGATCATGGCGTTGATGCCCAGACCCGACGCGCAGGCGAGCGGGCGGTTGGCGAAGATGCCCATGCAGATGGTCATGATACCGGCACCCAGGCAGGTGGCGCAGGCGAGCGCTCCCGCATCGATGCCAGCGCCCGAGAGCACTGCGGGGTTGACGGCGATGATGTAGGCCATCGCCAGGAACGTTGTCAGCCCAGCGCGAAGTTCAGTCCCGATTGTGGACTTGCGCTCGCTGACGTGAAATAGTTCGTCCATGCATACCCTTTCCTTGTTCGGCCCCGAGTTTAGGCCGATTGACACGAACTCACCTACTATATCGCCTTTATGAAGTTAGTGTTCCTCACATGCTGATGTTCGGCGGTTTGTAACGGACGGACGGTATCTTTCACATGAAATTGTGTAGGTACCGTATACTTAAGCGGTTACAACGACCCCTATGGAGGAACGTATGATTAAAGAGCTCTGCCACGACGAGGCTATCCTGTCCCAGCGCTGCGAGGTTGCGACCGTCGAGGACGAATCGGTGGCCCAGGACCTGATTGATACCATCAAGTCGCTCGATGATGCCGGCTGCTTGGCCGCCAACCAGATTGGCGTCACCAAGAAGGTCTGCGTCTATCTGGACGACGCCGGTGAGCCCCACGTGCTTTACAACCCCCGTCTGGTGTTTGGACTGGGTGCCAGCAAGATGGAGGAGAGCTGCCTGACGCACGAGGAGATCACCAAGTCCACGCGCTACATCAAGTGCAAGGTCGCCTATGACGTGATTGTCGACGGTAAGATGCGCGAGCGCAAGCAGGACTTCGTCGGCTTCGAGGCGCAGATGGTCCAGCACATGATTGACCACTGTCTAGGAAAGTTGGTCTAAGGGGACCAAAGCACCGCACCTTGCCGCTCAATCGTCGCTCGCGTACCTTAAGTACGCTTCGCTCCTCTTTCGTGGCAATCTGCGGCACTTTGACCCCTTAGATGACCTGCGGGGTTGAATTGGTTGAGTTTATCTTGCTTGTGTAAGTCCGGGCGTGACATTGTTGTCATGTCCGGGTTTTTTTGTTTAACGCCTTTTTGTTTGGTGACAATGAGCTTAGCAAGAACGTAAAGCTAGGAGGCGCTATGTGCACGAGTATTCGATTTACCGATAATTCCGGCAACATGTATCTGGGCCGCAACCTCGACTGGGGCTTTGACTACGGCCAACGGGTTCGCGTGATGCCGCGCGGGTTTCACATTCCGTATTCGTTTATCGACGATGCATCGGCGGCACACGCGGTAATCGGCATGTGCATCGATTACAAGAACTATCCCATGTTTTTCGACTGTGGTAATGATTCGGGTCTGGCTGTAGCGGGGCTCAACTTTCCTGGCTATGCCGAGTATGCCGAGGACCCTGTCGACGGCAAGACCAATATCGCGGCCTATGAGTTTCCCCTGTGGGTGGCAGCGACGTTCTCGACGGTCGATGAGGTCGAGGCCGCGCTGCGCGACACGGTGATTGTCGCCAAATCTGCCGGAGAGGGATTGGGAGTGTCGCTGCTCCATTGGATTATCGGCGACAGCCGGCGCAGCATCGTGGTCGAGATGATGGCCGATGGCCTGCATGTATACGATGACCCGGTTGATACCCTCGCCAACCAGCCGACTTTCTCGTGGCACATGGAAAACCTGCGCACCTATATCACTGCCACGAACGATTATCCACAGACGGCGACGTGGCGCGGCGCCGAGCTCAAGCCCTATGGCGCGGGTGCCGGCATGCGCGGCATTCCGGGTGACTGCTATTCGCCGAGCCGTTTTGTAAAGGCGGCGTATCTCAATGCCAATTACCCGCAAAAGGAGAGCGAAGCCGAAAACGTCGCCCGCATGTTCCGCTCGCTCGAGGGCGTGGCGATGATCGAGGGTGCGTCCAAGATGGGTGACGGCAAGTTCGAGAAAACTATTTACACCGGATGCTTTAGCGCGCGCACGGGCAATTACTATTACTCAACGTATGAGGATCCGTCGATTCGCTACGCGAGCCTGATAGATGCCGAGGGCGCGGATCCCGATAGGCTCGTGGCTCCTGAGCCGCGCCGTTCGTAGCCGATAGTTTTACTGCAATGCAAGGCGGCCCTGCATCTCCCGTGAGGTGCAGGGCCGCTGTCGTCGATTCGTGACGTTGCTAGAAGTTGGCGTCGTTGAGCTGTTCGCTCTCGAGGCCGTCGAGCTGTTGCTGTTCGGGCGTATCGGCGACGCTCTCGAGCAGCTCGGTGGGATCGACATTCATACTCTTGCCGGCCTCGTTGCCGTTGACCAAGTCGTCCGAGAAGATGTCGACTTCCATTTCCTCGGCCTCTTCGATCTGAACCTCGAGCGGCACCTGGGTGCGCACGAGCTTAACGGCCGGGCGCATGCGGGCAAACAACGGCACGTACTCGATGATGATGGCCGAGTTCTCGAGGCCGTACCAGCGTGCTGGGCTTCCGCAAGCGCGGCGGACGGCGTACTTGATAGCCATCACGCGATGGTCGTTGCGGTTGATGTCCGTCTCGGGGGCGAGCATCTTGCGCAGCATGCAAAACCGGAAGTCGCCCACGTTGCCGCGCGTCTCGTAGATGGAGTAGGTGTGGTGCTGCGGTGGCAGCTCGCCCGAAGCCATCAGGTCGCCAACGATCTGACGCAGATAGGCGTTGACGCGCTGGTTGACCTTAAAACCCAGATCCAGGCGAACACGGAAGAGGAAGTCCGTGCCAAAGGTCTCAACGGAATACTCGTGGGTATAGGGCTCGTCGGTAACGTGCACGTTGATGAACCAGTACGCCTTGGCGCGCTTGGGGTGCTTGTCCAGGATGGAATAGAGCACGTCACGGTCGAGCGTGAGCGGATCGGGGCTGTTGGTAAGGAACACCAGGTTGTCGGCGAGCACGGGATAGGTCTCGTCATTGCGCAGACGGTTGAGTTGGTCGATGTACTTGGAGACGGGCAGCAGGATTGTCTGCGTGCGCTCGATGGCAGTGCCGCGCCGCCACACGTACATGAGGCCAAACAGCAGTGAAGCCAGGAAGATCATCACATATCCGCCGTCAAAGAACATGGTGAGGCACGAGGCGAAGAAACACAGCTCGATGGCGCCAAAGAGCAGGGCGAAGACGCAGGCGCCCAGCTTGTGTTTCATGATGCCGGAGATGTAGCTTGTCAAAAGTGTTGTAGTCATGAGCATGGTCACGGTAATGGCGAGACCGTAGGCGCTCTCCATGCGCTCGGAGTTTTGGAACAGCAGCACGATAAAGATGCAGCCGACCCACATGATGTTGTTGACGAGCGGAATATAGAGCTGGCCCTTGGTGTCGCTGGGGTAGTGGATGCGCAGATGCGGCATGAGGTTGAGACGGGTTGCCTCGGATACCAGCGAGAACGATCCGGTGATGAGCGCCTGCGAGGCGATGATAGCCGCCACGGCCGAAAGCACGATGGCAAAGGGGCGCAGGGGCTCGGGAAGCATCATGTAGAACGGGTTGACGATGTCCATCGCGAGCATCTGGGGATTGGAGTTGTTGGCAAGCAGCCAAGCACCCTGGCCCAGATAGTTAAGGATGAGGGCCGCTTTTACGAACGGCCACGAAGCGTAGATATTGGCCTTGCCCACATGGCCCATGTCCGAGTAGAGCGCCTCGGCGCCGGTCGTCGACAGAAAGACGAAGCCGAGCACCATGATGCCTGAGTGGTTGATGGGCGAGAACAGGAACATGATGCCGCGGATGGGGTTGAGCGCGCGTAGGATAGACAGGTTGCCGAGCATGTTGAACAGGCCGGCACCTGCCAAGAACAGGAACCATAGCGTCATGAGCGGGCCGAAGAGCTTGCCGATTGACGAGGTGCCGGCGCGCTGCATGGCAAACAGCCCGCAGATAATGATGATGGTAATGATGATGACGTTGGTCTGGCCGTCGCCTAGCAGGGCATGGCCCCACTCGATGGTACGTAAGCCCTCGATGGCTGTGGTAACCGTGACGGCGGGGGTGAGGATGCCGTCGGCAAGCAGTGCCGCACCGCCGATCATGGCGGGCAGAATCAGCCATGGTGCCACCTTGCGTACGAGGCTGAACAGGGCGAAGATACCACCCTCGTTGTGATTGTCGGCCTTCATGGCGATCAGCACGTACTTGACCGTGGTCACGAGCGTCATGGTCCAGATAACGAGTGAGAGCGCGCCCAGGATCATGTCCTCACTGACGGTACCGATGCCGCCGTTGTTGGCGACGATTGATTTCATGGTGTACATGGGGCTCGTGCCGATGTCGCCATAGACGACGCCGAGCGTTACGAGCAGCATACCAGCGGAGAGGGGTATGGCTCCATGTCCGCCCTGCCCGTGCTGGTCTTGGAGGTTTGCCTCCAGTTTGTTGTGTGCCACGTGGACTCCCTTGGACATCTGGTTGCCTGCTAGGGGCAGATAACTTTTATGCCGTCTTTATACATACAAGAGCAGTTTGGCACATTGGGTAATTTTAGACAATAATCCCCAACTGGGGATTATTCATGCACGCAGGTGGCATTTCAAAACAGGGGCGTATCCGCTGTATGGTTTGCTGCGATGTGTTAACCGCGGACGCACCCCTGCTTTGAACTGAAGAGGGGCGTTTAGGCGCGTACCGCCTGGGCGATATCGGCCTTGGCACTTGCGCGCTTACCGGCGAGTTCGCAAAAGATCGCACCGCCGATGATGAGCGCAGCGCCCATCAGTCGGACCGGTGTTATGGCTTCGCCCAAAAGGACGGTGGAGAACACGACGGCCGAAAGCGGCTCGAGATAGCCGACGACCGCGACGGTCTGTACGGGCAGTTTGGCGACGGCGCTAAAGTAGAGCAGGCACCCGATGCCGGTGTTGACGACGCCGAGCATGGCGACGGTGCGCCAATCGATGCCGGCGGCGATGCTGGGAGAGAAGAACGAGGGCGCGCCCTGCGTGACGAGCGTGAGGACCAGTGCGGTCACAAAGGCGGCGCTCACCTGGAGTGCGGAGTTCTCGAGGCCTTCGATGTGCGGCGCGCCCTTGCTGGCGATGACCATCAACGCATAGCAGAAGGCCGAGGCGATACCGCAGGCGATACCCGCAATGGGCATGTTGCCGCCGAGACCTTGTGCTGCGATGAGGAAAGCGCCACAGGCGACGGCGATAAAGCCGGCGATTTTGCCACCGGTCAGTTTTTCGCCAAAGATGAGCGGCGAGAGGGCCATGACGATGATGGGGCCGCAGTAGTACAGCAGCGAGGAGACGCCGACGCCGATCGTCTGATAGGCGCGGAACAGGAAAATCCAGCTGGCGCCCAGCGCGGCGCCCGAGACGATGAGCGCTGCGGCCTCGCGGGGGCGAGACGGAGCCTGCAGGTTATGGCGCTTGGTTATGAAGAGGATGGCGGCAAGGGTGAGAGCGCCCAAAAACGTGCGTAACAGGACGATATCGGAGCTCGGCAGTGCGATGGCGGCGGCGACAATGCCGTTGGAGCCAAATAACAGTAATGATGCTAAGTACTTAATCAGTCCGTTGTTCATGCACTGCCGTCCCCTCTATATCCGTGCAAAGTTACTATGGGTTAATGGCATGTAGAAGAAAAGCGAATATAATGCATGGATGATATGAGAAAAACTCATGTGATGACGGAGGTGTGCCGTGGAGACTAATATCCAGAAGATGCAGGTGCTGCTCGAAACGGTGCGTGCGGGAAGCTTTACGCGCGCCGCCGAGCGGCTGAGCTATTCGCAATCGGGCGTAAGCCGTATGGTGGCCGATCTTGAGGCAGATTGGGGCTTTAAAGTGCTCGATAGAAGCCGCGAGGGCGTAGTACTTTCTGCCGATGGGCGGCAAGTTATGCCGGCAGTCGAGGCGTTATGCGAGGAATTTGTTCGTTTGCGGCGACGGGTGGATGAGATGCGTGGGCTCATGCGCGGCAAAATCTGCATCGGTACGTTTTCGAGTGTGGCAACCCATGTTCTGCCACCGGTCATTGCACGTTTTCGCGCCGATTACCCGGATGTCGATTACGAACTACTGATGGGTGATTACTCGGAGATTGAACAATGGGTGGCGGAAGGTCGCTGCGACCTGGGCTTTATCCCGCGTGAACCCCGAGGAAACGGCATGACTTCGCGAGCGTTGGTGCAAGACGAGCTGATGGCGGTGGTGCCGGCAAACTCTTCACTTGCCACTGCAGAGGCCGTTTCTCTTGCCGATTTGGCAGACGAGCGGTTTATTTTGCTGGAACGTGGCAGTGACGACGAGATCACGCCGCTGTTTCGCCGCGCGGGCCTGGCGGTGCGCTCGAAGCTGTCGACCTGGGATGACTATGCGATTATGGCCATGGTCGAGGACGGTCTGGGCGTGAGCGTTCTTCCGGCACTTATCTTGCGCCGCTGTCAGTTCGATGTCGCCGTGCGTCCGCTCGAGGGGCGTCCCCATCGCCAGATCAACGCCATATATCGCACAGCCGACGTTTCGCTTGCCGCGGCTCGTTTTTTTGAATATCTCTAAATGCGTGCTCGATGTTCACATTGGGCAAATCTTGGGGTTCGGAACATTTTGTTGTGAAATTGAACTACTGAATCAGGTGCCGCGCTATACTGCTGCCTAAATTGAACTCAGGTTCAATTCGTGTTCTATAAATTGAACTTTGCCAGCAAGGAGGTTCTAGTGGCCCAAGAGACGTTTAGCGATCGCCTACGACAGGCTATGTCCGATCGCGACGTTCGCCAGTCGGACGTGATCCGCGCATCGGAGATGCTCGGCAAAAAACTCGGCAAGAGTCAGATGAGCCAATATGTGAGCGGCAAGACGATCCCGCGGCGCGATGTGGCAGAGCTGCTCGCCCGTATTTTGGAGGTCGATGTTTCCTGGCTGCTCGCCAGTGACGCCAATCAAGGCGAGACGTCCTCGTCCCATAACGTTGCCAAATCCGAATCTAGTCCCACGGCTCAAATTCCAAGGAGCACCACCATGCGCACTTTCTCTAAATCCACCAAGCTCGATAACGTCCTGTATGACGTGCGCGGTCCCGTCGTCGACGAGGCCGCCCGTATGGAGGACGAGGGCGAGCGCATCCTCAAGCTCAATATCGGCAACCCGGCGCCCTTCGGTTTCCGCACGCCCGATGAGGTCATCAAGGACATGCGCCAGCAGCTGCCCGACTGCGAAGGCTATTCCAACTCGCGTGGCCTGTTCTCCGCGCGCAAGGCGATCATGCAGTATTCGCAGATCAAGGGCCTGCCCAACGTTCAGATGGAGCATATCTACACGGGCAACGGCGTGTCCGAGCTCATTCAGCTTTCGATGAACGCGTTGCTTGACAATGGCGACGAGATCCTGATCCCCAGCCCCGACTATCCGCTTTGGACGGCGTGCGCAACCCTTGCCGGCGGTCATCCCGTACATTATCTGTGTGATGAGCAGGCGGATTGGTATCCCGACCTGGAGGACATGGAGTCCAAGATCACGAGCGCGACCAAGGCCCTCGTTATCATCAACCCCAACAACCCCACGGGTTCCGTCTATCCGCGCGAGGTACTCGAGGGCATCGTCGAGATTGCCCGCAGGCACCAGCTCATGATTTTCTCCGACGAGATCTACGACCGTCTGTGCATGGACGGCTACGAGCACGTCTCGATTGCTTCGCTCGCTCCCGACCTGCCCTGCGTCACCTTTAGCGGCCTTTCCAAGTCGCACATGATCGCGGGCTACCGTATTGGCTGGATGGTGCTTTCGGGCAACCAGCGCTGCATGAGCGACTTTATTATGGGCATCAATATGCTCTCGAACATGCGCCTGTGCTCTAACGTTCCGGCTCAGTCGATCGTCCAGACGGCGCTTGGCGGCCACCAGTCGGTCAACGACTACATTCGTCCCGGCGGCCGTGTCTACGAGCAACGCAATTTTGTGTACGAGGCACTCAGCAAGATCGACGGCATCTCGGTGGTCAAACCGCGCGCGGCGTTCTACATCTTCCCCAAGATGGATGTGAAGAAGTTCAACATCACCGACGATGAGCAGTTTGCCCTTGACCTGCTGCACGAGAAGAAGATCCTGATCACGCGCGGCGGCGGCTTTAACTGGGCAGAGCCCGACCATTTCCGTATCGTCTACCTGCCGCGCATGGAAGTGCTCAAGGAGTCGCTCAAGGATCTTGCCGACTTCTTCGATCACTACCGCCAGTCGTAGGGGATAGAAGCTCCGTACAACTGAAAGCGCCCTGTAGCCATTCGGCCGCAGGGCGCTTTCTCGAATCGGACGTTAAATTACTACTCCGCAACAGTGATCGATTTCGTGTTGGATGATCTCGGCGGTGTAGCCCGAGAAGTTCTTGATGCGGTGGACGAAGTTCTCGTCCAAATACTCAACCTTAATACGGCGATAGCGGGTGCAGGGACGCTCGCCGACGAGCGAGAGGCATCCTTCGCTTGTCTGGTAGGCATTGACCTGCTCAAGAATTTGAGGGTTGTACATCAGGAGCGTCCTGTTGCCGTCCTTTACGCAGATGATGCGCTTGCGTACGCCGATCATGTTGGCGGCCAGTCCCACACACTCGCGCTCATGCTCGTGGAGTGTATCAAGGAGATCCTGTCCGGTTGCGGCATCTTCGGGGCCGGCGTCTTCGGAGGGCAGACGTAAAAAGAACTCGGATTTCATGATGGGCTTAATCATGGCGGGCTCCTTAAGATGGACACGTTTGGTTCAGGCCATGATACCGCGACATGTCGCATTAATGTGTGCACATAGATTCTGCAGCTAGATTGGATGGCGACACCATAAACTAATGGACGTTTTGCCGAGAGGCATGAATGTTTAAAGCGCAAAGAGTGCGCGACGGGCCCCGCGAATGGGGCGATGATGCCCGAGAGGGCCAAGAAGGAGTCTCATGTCCGAGAACGAAGAGATCATGAACGAGACCGAGAACGAGACCATGGCTGCCGAGGTTGAGGCTGCTGACGAGGTTTCCGCCGAGGAGGAGGCCGAGGCTGTCAAGGCCGCCGCTGATTACGATGACGAAGAGCTGATGGACAAGATGCAGAAGGCCGCCCGCCTGCTGCGTAGCCGTCGCTTTGCTATTTCCAAGGAGGAGGAGGCCAAGGCTGAGCGTATGGCGAACATCGAGCGCGCCATCAAGCTTCTTGACCTCAAGCCCAAGATGGAGCAGAAGGAGATGTCTGACCTGCTGGGCATGCGCCTTCGTGAGCTCGATGGCCTGATGGCCGAGGCCGAGGCTGCCGATCTGGTCGGTCGCATCGACGACGCCGAGGGCGATATGCGCAAGATCGTCGTCTTCGCTGCCGAGGATGCCGCTGAGGGCCTGACCGAGCTTGCCAACAAGAAGGAGAAGCTCCTGCCCGAGCTTTCCTACGAGGAGGCCACCGAGCTGATGGCTGCCCTCGATAAGGTTATCGCTCCGCTCGTCGCCATGGGCTTGGACGAGGACCGCGGTCCCCGCGGCGGTCGTGACGATCGCGGTGGCCGTGGCGGCGACCGCGGCGGTCGCGGCGGCTTTGGCGATCGCGGTGGCCGTGGCGGCGACCGTGGCGGTCGCGGTGGCGATCGCGGCGGCCGTGGCGGCTTTGGTGACCGTGGCGGTCGTGGCGGCTTTGGCGGCAACCGTGGTGGCTATGGCGACCGCGGCGGCAACCGTGGCGGCTTTGGCGGCAACCGCGGTAACGACCGCGGCGGTCGCGGTGGCGATCGTGGCGGCCGCAACGGTGGCGGCTTCCGCGGCAACCGTTTTTAGGGGTTACGCGGTTCTACGAACCGCGTAACTAGTTGACGTTGTGCGCCCACCAGAGCGACAACTTGTCATTCAAAGAGGACGGCATGACCAGAAGGTCTATGCCGT
>CABVDE010000011.1 GCA_902496945.1 uncultured Collinsella sp. | reverse complement strand
GGCGGGGTCCTGACATGTCCGAGGACGATTTGGGAGGTAAGCCCTGGGGCCTCCGATGGGAGAGTTCCAGCCGAGGCTATTCGTCGCCGAAGCTGATGCCCAGCGATTTGGCCTCGCGCACCAGATCGCTCTGGGGGTCGACATACTTGAGCTTGCCGGCGACCTCCTCGAGCGGCATGTGGCACATCTTGCCGTCGCGCAGGGCGATCATGTAGCCAAACTCGCCGCGCAGGCAGCCGAGTGCCGCCTCGACGCCGCACTGGGTTGCAAAGATGCGGTCCTGCGCGTTGGGCTGGCCGCCGCGCTGCGTATGACCGGGGATGGCAACGCGGGTCTCGCGACCGGTCTTGGCCTCGATCTCCTTGGCGATGTCGTAGACGATCGACGGGCTCGTGCGCTCGGCGAGCTTCTTCTTGTACTCCTTCTTGGACAGCGCCGCGTCCTCCTTGGAGATGGCGCCCTCGGCGACGGCCACGATGGTAAAGCGGCTGCCGGTCTCCATACGATGCTCGATGGTCTTGATGACGTTGTCCATGTCGTAGGGGATCTCGGGAATCAAGATAACGTCCGCGCCGCCCGCAACGCCGGCGTACAGCGGGATCCAGCCAACCTTGTGGCCCATAATCTCGATGACAAACACGCGGCCGTGGCTCGAGGCGGTGGTGTGGATGTCGTCGATGCACTTGGTGGCGACGTCGATGGCGCTCGTAAAGCCAAAGGTCATCTCGGTGCCCCAGGTGTCGTTATCGATGGTCTTGGGCAGGGCGATAACGTTGAGTCCCTCTTCGCGCAGGCGGTTGGCGGTCTTGGTGGAGCCGTTGCCGCCCAGCATAAATAGGCAGTCGAGCTGCAGCTTGTGATAGGTGTGGACCATCGCGGGCACCTTCTCGACGCCATCGGCCTCGGGAATGTCCAGGCGCTTGAAGGGGGTGCGGCTCGTGCCCAGGATGGTGCCGCCGCGGGTGAGGATGCCGCTAAAATCGGCGGGCGTCATGACGCGGAACCTGCTGTAGATAAGGCCCTGGTAGCCGTCCTCAAAACCATAGATCTCGATAGGCTCTTTGCTATTGGTCATAAGCGTTTTGACGATGCCGCGCATGGTGGCGTTGAGCGCTTGGCAGTCGCCGCCACTGGTAAGAAGACCGATCCTAAGCATGATGTATCCTTCCGGGCAAGTTATAACATGCGCATAAGTTTACCCCCGCACACTGTTGATACGGGGGTAAAACGTGTTAGCTCAAGCGTATAGAAATGTAAGCAATGTTAGAAATTCGCAAGCCGGTGGGCAACGCGGAATTAAGCACGGAATGAAGAGCGCGGCGCTGGCACGTCGGGGTATGCTGAAGGAATCATCAGCCCAGCGAAAGGGGAGAGCATGACGGATCAGGAAGCGCCCGAGCGCGTGCACGTGACGGCCGACGACATCGAGGCCGCCAACGACCTTATCGACTTTATCGAGGCGTGCCCCAGCATGTTCCATACGGCGGCGACCATTATGGCCGAGCTCGACGAGGCGGGCTTTACCTACCTGCCCGAGAACGCGGCGTGGGACATCGAGCCGGGCGGTCGCTATTACACACAGCGCAACACCTCGAGCGTCATCGCCTTTAAGGTGGGCGAGGACTTGGCCGCGACGTGGGGCGAGGACGGCGTTGCTGGTGACTATCATTTTCAACTGACGGCGTCGCACAGCGATTCTCCGACGTTTAAGGTCAAGGCCGTGCCCGAGCTCGCCGGTGCGGGCGAGACGCTGCGCCTGAATACCGAGGCCTATGGCGGCATGATCGACTACACCTGGTTCGACCGTCCGCTGGCGCTGGCCGGTCGCGTGCTGGTGCGCGAGGGCGACCGTATCGAGAGCCGCTTGCTTGCCACCGAGCGCGAGGTTGCTATCATTCCGAGTCTTGCCATCCATATGAATCGTGGCGTCAACGAGGGCTTTGCGCCTAATCGCGCTGTCGACCTGTGCCCGCTCATCAGCGCCGGCGAGCTTAAGCAAGGCGATTTTGATGCCCTGATTGCCGAAGAGCTGGACGTTGAGCCCGAGCAGATCCTGGGTCGCGACCTGTTCTTGGTCAACCACCAGGATGCGCGTATTTGGGGCTGGGCTGACGAGTTTATCTCGACGCCCAAGCTCGATGACCTGGCCTGCGCCTATACCTCGCTGCAGGCATTTTTGGGCGCCGAGAACGCGCACGACGTCTCGGTCTTCTGCTGCTTCGATAACGAGGAGGTTGGCTCCGAGACCAAGCAGGGTGCCATGTCGACGTTCTTGGCCGATGCACTGCGCCGCATTAACGGCTCGCTGGGCTTTGACGACGAGTCGTACCATCGCGCACTTGCTGCCTCGATGCTTGTAAGCTGCGACAACGCACATGCCGTGCATCCCAATCATGCCGAGAAGTGTGACACCCGCAACCAGGTGGTACTCAACGGCGGCATCGTCATCAAGGAAGCCGCTAACCAGCACTATTGCACCGATGCTTTTAGCCGCGCGGTGTTCCAGGCCATCTGCGACGACGCCGACGTGCCCACGCAGGCCTTCGCCAACAAGAGCGATATGGCGGGTGGCTCGACGCTCGGCAACCTGTCGAACATGCAGGCGAGCATGCACGCCGTGGACGTGGGCCTGCCGCAGCTTGCCATGCACTCGAGCTACGAGACCGGCGGCGTGCGCGACGTGATGCACGCCATCCGCGCCCTCACGGCCTTCTACGAGCGTGACCTCCACATCAACGGCGCCGAAAGCGTGGAGCTCTAAAGCCGCTCAGGAGTACTCGCGACGGCGATGGGTTCCGGCGTTCTATCGAACGGCGGAACCCTAATGCTCGATCCAGCAGCGCAGCGTTTCTCCGGCCTGCAGGTGGCGCAGGTTCTCCGCGGCGATATCCACCACGTTGTTGAGCGTGGCTGCCAGGTGGAACCAGCCGGAAACGTGCGGCGTGATGAGCATGTTTGGCGCATCCCACAGCGGGCTTGTAGCGGGCAGCGGCTCGGGATCGGTGACGTCGACTGCGGCGCCGGCGAGGTGTCCGGACTCAAGGGCGGCAACCAGGTCGTCGGCAACTACGAGGTCACCACGGCCACCGTTGGCAAAGAAGGCACCCGGCCTCATTGCGGCAAAGAACTCGGCATTCGCCAGACCGCGGGTCTCGGGCGTGCTGGGCATAAAGGATGCGACGACGTCTGCCTCGGCCAGGCGCTCGGGCAGGGCGTCCATGCCGTCCATGTCCTCAAACACGATGGGGTAGACGAGTGGATGGCGCTTAATGCCGCGGACGTGTGCACCCATGCTACGGCAGAGCGTGGCAAAGTGGCCACCGATATCGCCCGCGCCAAGCACCAGCACGTTGGCATTTTTGAGCGAAGTGACCGGCCCCAGATCATCCCAGCGATGCTCGCGCTGTAGGTCTTGGTAGCCGGGCAGGCGCTTCATCATAGAAAGAACCATGGCAAACATGTGCTCGCTCACAGCCTGGCCATAGGCGCCCACCGAGCAGGAGAGCTTGGCGTCGGCCGGCACGGTGCCGGCGGCAAGGTAGTCGTCATAGCCCGCGCTCTGCAGCTGAAGAAGCTGGAGATGCTCGCATGCCGTGAGCATGGCGGGGTCGATATTGCCCAAGATCACATCGGCATCGGCGACCTGCTCGCGTGTAGCGGCGTCGGCGCTCGTGTAGATAAAGTCCTCGCCCGGAGCGCTCGACTCAAGAATTGCGCGATGGCGGTCGTTGACGGGCAACAAAACCAGGATGTTCACAAACAGTCCTCTCCGCTCAGCCTGCCAAAAAGGGCAGGTTTATTTTGGCAGGGTTTGTCAGGAAAAACGTTCAAATAAAACGCCGGATGCAAGGCGGGCTTGCCCACTAGCATCCGGCGTCCATGCAGTTACCAGCTGAGCAGCTCGTAGCCGTCCTCGGTCACCACGAGCTGTACCTCGCACTGGGCCGAATCGCTGCCGTCCTTGGTGCGCACGCACCAGCCGTCACCCTTGCTGATCTTAATGTCGGGCGCTCCGGCGTTGACCATGGGCTCGATGGTAAAGACCATGCCCGGCGCCATGATGGTGTCCACGTCGGGCGCCTCGGTGGTAAAGCCCACGAACGGGTCCTCGTGGAACTCCTTACCAATGCCGTGTCCGCCGTACTCACGCACCACGCTAAAACCGGCGTCCTCGACTGTCTTTTGCACGGCCTCGGCCATTACGGACAGCGGCAGCCACGGTTTGACGGCGGCAAGGCCCGCCTCTACGCTGGCACGGGTGACGTCAACTAGGCGCTGGCGCTCGGCCGAGACCTCGCCAATGCAGAACATGCGGCTCGAATCGCTAAAGTATCCGTCCAGGATCGTGGAGCAGTCCACGTTGATGATGTCGCCTTCGTGCAGCACATCCGCATCGCAGGGGATACCGTGGCAGACCACGTCGTTGATCGAGGTACACACGCTCTTGGGGTAGCCCTCGTAGTTGAGGTCGGCCGGTGTGCCGCCGTGCTCGACGGTGTAGTCGTAGATCATCTGGTCGATCTGGTTGGTGGTCATGCCCGCGGCGATGTGCTCGCCTACGTAGTCGAGCACGCCTACGTTGATGGCGGCCGAGCGCTTGATGCCCTCGATATCGGCGGGCGTCTTGTAGAGCGTACGGGGCAGAACCTCCCAGCCCTCCTCCCACAGGCGCTCGAGGCGCTCGTCGAAGGCGCTGTGACATTTCTTATATTTCTTGCCGCTGCCGCACCAGCAGGCGTCGTTGCGGCCGGGCACAGGTCCGTTGTCAAACATGCCTAACTTCCTTTCATCCGCAGCTAGTATAGCCCACCCGTAGAGCAGCTGCGCGCTAGTAGCTTACCTGGCAGGGAATGCCGAGGGCGCGCACGCGCGCGGCAATGGCGTCGAGCACCTCGGGCGCTGCTTTGGCAAGGCCGGCGACCGGCGTCCCGCGCGCCACCGTGTAGATGGTCGCCTCCTGCGGACGAATGCGCTCAAGCGCCGCGAGCCAAGGGCCGACGTACTCCTCGCCGGTGTTGTCGATGAGCTTGCCCTGGTACTCGCCGGTCAAAAAGATCGTCTGGATAATGACGTGGCCGTCAAAGCGCGCGAACGTTTCGATCTGATGCTCAACGTCGTAGGGGCCGACGGGCTGGTCGAGCAGTTGGATAAATGCCGGGTCGACGGTATCGAGTTTGAGGATGTTGTCGTCGACCATCATGAGCGCATCGTGTACCTGGGGACGGTCGGCGCGCGTGCCGTTAGAAAGCACGGCGATCTTGCTGTTTGGCGCCAGTTCGTTGCGCAGCGCGACGGCGCCGGCGATGGCCTGCGGAAACTCTGGCGCGGCGGTGGGCTCGCCGTTGCCGGCAAACGTGATCACATCGGGGAGCTCGCCTTCGGCTGCCATCTCGCGAAGTTTGGTCTCCAGGGCGTTGAGTACCACGGCGGCGGTGTTATACGGCTCGTGGCAGGGATGCTCGGCGTTGAGACCGTTTTCGCAGTAGATACAGTCGAACGTGCAGATTTTGCCGCTGGCCGGCATCATGTTGACACCGAGCGAGAGACCAAGGCGACGGCTGCGAACGGGCCCAAAGATGGGGCTGGCATTTAAAAACGTAGACATAAGAAAGTCCCCTCGTAAAGTTCGCACACCAGCTTATCACCCTGAAGCGGTTGGATGGGGGTCTCCTTAATCAAAATCAAAAACTTGCAGTTTTACTTTGCAAGATTTATTATTTCTTGCAGAGTAGGACTGCAAGATTTGGAGTCGCCATGCCGTTTAACTCATTAGTGCAGGAGAAAATCCTTGATTTTGAGAAACTCGGTATACCAGAGGTTTTCAATCGAGAGCTCAAGCTCCTTCCCATTCAAAAGCCCGCGCGCAACAACCTTGCACAGGTACTCGTGGGTACGCGTCGATGTGGTAAGACGTACCGGCTTTTTCAAGAGATGCACGACATTGTTGCGGCGGGCTACAACCCTCGGAATATTCTGTACTTCAACTTCGAAGACGAACGTCTCAAGCCGTATTCGACGGCGCTGCTTTCCGATATGCTCGATACGTTCTTTGCCATGCGTCCTGCGGCAAAGGAAGAAGGGTGCTTTCTCTTTTTCGATGAGATTCAAGAGGTACCCGACTGGAGTCTTTTCTTGAGGCGCGTTATCGATTCAACTGAAGCAACGATCTATGTCACGGGCTCCTCGTCAAAGATGCTGTCGGCTGAGCTTGCTTCGGAGTTCAGAGGCCGCTCGATTTCCAAAGAGCTTTTCCCATTGAGTTTTGGCGAGTTCGTCCGTTGGTCGACGGGGCTATCCGTCAACGCATCCGATGGTTTTTCGTCGACTGACGCAGCCGTGCTGAGAAATGCACTTAATGATTATCTGCTACGTGGCGGTTACATCGCGGCGCTCAAATTGCCCGCCGTTGACGGCATGATGCTCATGCAAGAATACGCTTATCGTACGGCGGCGATGGACGTGATCGAACGATACAACCTTCGAATGCCGCAGGTTGCGGTGAGTTTCCTCGCCAGGTGCCTTGCCTCGTCTGGGCGAGAGCTCTCTGTGAATAAGATCGCGCACGAGTTAAAGAGTCGGGGGGTTTCAACGTCGCGAGAGACGCTATCAAGCCTTCTGTCGTATTACGAGGAGGCTTACTTAGTCTTTTCTTTGAGCGATTTGAGCCGAGCGCTTGCCGATAACCCTCGCTCCAGCGCAAAGGTCTATTCGGTCGACCCGGGAATGTTTGCTTCGTTCTCGAAAGCGGCAAGCAAGGAAGTGGGTCAGCGGCTGGAGACGGCGGTGTTCAATAGACTCCGCCGCCTGGCGCCGGTTGTGCGCACGGGCTCTCTCGCCCGATTGACGTTTGAGCATGAGAAGAAATCTCATGAGATCGACTTTGTGATGGGGGACGCTCTACTTGGTGATGCGTATCGGTTGATTCAGGTGAGCGCAGATATAACGAATCCAAAGACGCTACAGCGCGAGGTGTCAGCCCTTACGGCGGGCATGTTCAAATACGGAATCGACGAATCGGTTATCGTAACGATGGATACCGAAGAGGCGATCGAAACCCCATCGGGCATCGTTCGAGTGATCCCTGCCTGGAAATGGCTGATTGACTAATTGTGCCGCAGGTGAAGAGCCTGACTCTTTCGCTGGGATACGGCTTTGTACAATAAACAGCAACCCCGCTGCTTCTGGAAATCGGTTGCGAAAGGGCACGAGTCGGGTACAGTAAACGCATTTAAGTATGCGTAACATGGCGCCAAGCTGGCCAAATCGTCCCTCGGTGCGGCCAGATGGCGTTGACGATGGGAACACAGTATGGATTTTTTGGTCGAGAATGCGGGCACCACGATTGCCTGCCGCGAATATGCCGGCCCGGATGTGTCACCTGATACTCCTGCCTTGGTGTGCGTGCACGGCGCTTGTGTCGACGGCACATTTTTCGACGGTATCGCTTGTGAGCTCAGCCGCAACTACCGCGTAATTGCCTACGACCGCCGCGGCTGCGGTGGCAGCAGCGATGCGGCAGACGGCGGCTATGATCTTGCCGCTCAGGCCGCCGACCTGCAAGCTGTGATCGAACACGTTGGCGCTCCGACAAATGTGCTTGCGCATAGCGCCGGTACGTTGGTGGTGCTGGAGCTTCTTCGCGCCGAACCCCATCTCGTCGCCCGTGCGATTCTGCATGAGCCGGCTGTGTCGGCCGAAGGCGCTGGCATAGGCGCAGCTCCGGTTTTGCTCGATATGATTGCGGCTGGAAAGGTTTCAAGGGCGCTCCGGCTTTTCTTGGGAGCGCTCGGCGACCCGGACCCCGAGGCCCCCAGGACAACCGGGGAAGAAGCCAAACACGCCCTGCGCAACGGCCGCAGTTTCATGGCAAACGAATACGGGATCAATATGACCTGCGTTCCCGATTGGGATAGCGTTCGTGCGTCGAAAACGGTGGCCGCCGTACTCCTGGGCGAGCTCTCGATTGGCACGTCCCGCGAGGCGGGCACGAGGATGGCGGCTGAGCTTTTGAGCTGCCCGCTCGTAACGGTTCCCGGCGCGCACAACGGGCTGCGCGATCGCTCGGCAGCGGCTGCCCAGACCGTCCGTGGCATCCTGGGGCTCAAGCAGCTGCAGTAACCAAACCAGGCGGCATCCACATACATTTCGGCTATGTTAATAAGCAGGCCCAAAACTTCGCGCCCACAGCCCCAACCGAACCGTCTGCCAATTCATAAAAATGTAACGATATTCACGCGCTTACCTGCATCAACAAGATGCTTACCTTGTACCATTTGATACCGACTGCTATCAAACGCAACGACCGAAAGGTCCCCATATGCTCAATAATCACGAGGCCAATCTAACCGACGTCGAGGCCGCCGCCGAGGTCGCCCGCGCCGCGAAGATCTACCCCGTGGTGCGTCTGCTGTCTGCCGATCAGGTCAAGAGCGAGCGCAACTGTCTACTCGCCGGCGATCGGTGCCCTTGCCTGCGCCAGTCAAGTCTTGAGGCCATGGCAAGTTACGATGAGATATCGGAGCGACTGCTCAACGACGGCGTCGAGTACCGTGCTCGTGTACGTTCTTTGAAGGTCGAGGGCGAGCCTCACGTTCTGCTGATGGTGCGTCCGATCGATGAGCAAGAGGCTGCAGAAGAGGACCTTGCCTCGATACTCATCGTCGATGACTCCGAGATGAACCGTGCCATCCTCAACGAGATGCTCAAGGACGAGTATCGCGTCCTGGAGGCCGATAACGGTCGCGCGGCGCTCGATATGGTCGACCGCTATGGCGACGAGCTGTCGCTCGTACTGCTCGACATTGTCATGCCGGGCATGGGTGGCTTTGAGGTGCTGGCCGATCTGTCGCGCCGGACGGTCATCGACAACCTGCCCGTCGTCATGATTTCGAGTGAAGATTCCGACGACGTGGTGCTGCGTGCCTACGAGCTGGGTGCCTCGGACTACATCAACCGCCCGTTCGACGCGCGCGTCGTGCGCCGCCGCGTAAACAACACCATCCGCCTGTACGCCAAGCAGCGTCGCCTGACGAGTCTGCTGTCTCAGCAGTACAACGAGCGCGTTAAGAACAGCCGCATGCTCATCGATATCATGGCTGGCGTCATGGAGCTTCGCAACGGTGAGAGCGGCCTGCACGTCACGCATATCGAAAAGCTGACCGAGTTGCTGCTGGGTTGCCTGGTGTCGCGTAGCGACAAGTTCCCACTCGACAACGAGCAGCGCTCCGAGATCGCCATGGCCTCGGCACTGCACGATATCGGCAAGATGTCGATCGACGACGCGATTCTCAACAAGCCCGGACGCCTGACGACCGAGGAGTTCGAGATCATGAAGACGCATACCACTCTTGGCGCCGATATGCTGCTCGAGCTTGGCCGTCAGCATGCCGGCAATCCCTTGCTGGAATACGCGTATCAGATCGCGCGCTGGCACCACGAGCGCTGGGATGGCAAGGGTTATCCCGACGGCCTTAAGGGCGAAGATATTCCCATTGCCGCACAGGTGGTCTCGGTGGCTGACGTGTACGACGCGCTCACGAGCGTGCGCGTGTACAAGGACGCCATCCCGCACGAGGAGGCGATCCAGATGATTCTGGACGGCAAGTGCGGCGAGTTTAACCCGCTGCTGCTCGACTGCCTGCTCGAGGTGCAGGACCGTATTGCCGAAACGCTGGCACGCCCCGCCGACGTCGTCGCATTTCCCACGATTTAGTTTGACCAAAGGAGTTTTCATCCATGATTTCCATGCGTGAAGCATATGAGATAATCGGCGCCGATTACGATGGCGCATCCGTTCGGCTGATGGGCCAGGAGACGCTTGCCCGCTTTGCCCTCAAGTTCTTGGATAACGAGAGCATGGACAAACTGGAGGCCGCCATGGCGGCAGGCGACGCCAAAGAGGCGTTTATGGCCGTACACACGCTCAAGGGCGTGAGCCAGAACCTGGGATTCGATAATCTGTACGAACCGGCGGTCGTGGTAACCGAGGCGCTGCGCGGCGCCGATACCGTTGACGACGCTCGCGAGGGAATGCATGCGTTGCAGCAGCAATATGCGGCAACGATGTCGGCCCTGCGCGAGGCGGCCGAATAAGAGCTTGCGAGCCTTGATGACTATGAGAGTGGATAATCTCCCGTTTTAGGCCCGGTGGCGGCCTCAAAGTGGGAGATTATCCACTCTCGTTCGATACGTGTCCAATAATCCACTCTCACTCTTTCTGATTAGTGAATGGCCTATGCGCGCTGGCGGGCTTTCCGCATGCAATCCATATCGTTGTTCGATAAACTGTTCGAATAACGATAGAGTCGATGAGGGTGAGTGTATGTCTAACAGCGTTCAGCGTATGGCCAAAGCGGGCGAAAATATCAGGAAGCTTGGCTTTTGCATGGCAGCCGTTTTTGCAGGGATGCTCGTCGCTTTTGCCGCGTTGGTTGTTTACGTGATCTGGTATGCGGTTGCAAACGTTGCTTCTGTCGATTCTTTCGGCGTCGTGACGCTTCTCGATGGCGGGTGCATCGTTATCCCAAGCGGACTGTGCCTGGCACTCGTCGTGGGTATTTCGCTTGTCGTTCTGTGTGGGATCAGCCGTAACATCTCGCGAGGCGTCTCGCCCTTTACCAAGACGCATGTGCGGCTTATCCGTGTTCTTGCGCTTGCCTTTGCTGTTAACGCCGCGGTTTCGCTTATTGGTGCCTACGGATCGGTCAATCTTACCATTGGTGGGCTGGAGCTTTACGTCGTGCCTCATTCCTTCGTTATTGAGATTTGCCAAGGCGTTGCCTTTGATGCGGGGTCGCTTATCGGCGCGGCTGTCTGTCTGTGTATCTCGGTGATCTGGAGTTATGCCTCGCTGCTCCAAGAGCAGTCTGACGAGCTTGTGTAGGAGGAAACATGAGCTATCTCATCATCGAGCTCGAGACGCAGCTGCTTAAGACCGGAAAGACCAGCGCTGATCTGATTCGGGCGACGGGGCATACTCCGGCTAATATTTCGAAGCTGAGAAACGGAAAAATAAAAGCTATTCGCCTTAAGACGCTTCTCGATATCTGTGATGAACTTGATTGTCAGCCGGGAGATATTATTCAGCGTGTGAGCGAGAAAGAGCTCGAGGAGCTTATTGTCGAGCGCGCAAAAAATGTCGTGAGGCAGATGCGGGATGGTGGAGGCAAAGAGGCGTCGCTTCCGACATCAGTCTTTGCTGTCGATTTGAGCGACGAGTAGCATAAGACGAACAGCTAAAGCGAAATATCAGAGCGATCGAGCCCGTGTCCAACACGGGCTCTATCTATTTAAATTATCTTGACAAATATAAGTTATCGAAAAACAATAACGCAAAGTAAAAGCGATAATAGAAAGGAGGAACGATATGAGCTGGATTGTCAAACCGAGTTATGTGGACCCCGGTGGTGGGTGCAACGGTTACTGCAAGACATTCTGTGGAGCACGCACTTGCGTCAATAACTGCAGCAAAAACTTCTGTTTAGTTAATCTCTAGCAGTTGCGGCTGCTGCCAGGCGACAGTCTGGCAGCAGCGGTTTTGCTATCAAGCAGAACGGGAGGCCAATGAGTGCATCAGCGATAAAGCTATCAAAGGTGTCAAAGCGCTACGGGAAACGGCGCGTTTTGCATGACGTTTCCTTCGAGGTGGATCAGTCTGAGCTCTGTGCCCTTGTCGGTGCAAACGGTGCGGGCAAAAGCACGCTTATTAAAATCGTCTTGGGCCTCTGCGAGCCATCGTCGGGGAGCGTGGAGCTCTTTGGAGGCAAATCAAAGAGAGAGCTTAGCCTGATGCGGACGCGTGTCGGCTATGTGCCAGATTCCAGCGGAGCATACCAGTCCCTCAGTGCGGTTGAGAATCTTCGGATCCGATGTGCGGAATGGGGGCTTGATGAGAAACGTGAGGTTCCTCGCGTTTTGAGTCTAGTTGGACTGGACGTCGAAGAGAAAAAGAGCGTAAGCAGTTTTTCTCTGGGAATGAAACGGCGGCTGGATATAGCTACGGCTTTGTTGGGTGACACTGACCTGCTTATTTTTGATGAGCCAGCAAACGGTTTGGACCCGCTGGGCATCGAGAGTATATGGGCCCTTATCGGTCGATTGAATCGAGAACAGGGTAAGACCATGCTCATCTCTAGCCATGATTTGGATGAGTTGGCATCAGTTGCAACAAGTTGCGTGTTTATTCATGACGGCGAACTGCTGAAAAAGGAATCGATGGACGTCATAAGGGATGAGGCGTCGTCCCTAAAAGAGTATTACAGGCGCTTGATGAAGGCGGTCTTGCTATGAAGCGGGCGATCCATCCCATAAAGGCAGATATGATGCGTTTGCACAGGATGTTTCCGGCGAAGTTTGGTCTTGCGCTTATTCTGGCGTTCGGCCTTCTCTTCGGTGTCTTTCTAAAAAACGGAACAACGTTGCTCGCCTTTGGCAATAGCGTTTTTGGGGAGGATATTGGCTTCTGCTGGAATGTAATCGATCCTTCTGCACCCGATGAGTCCCTTGTGCGTAGCGCCTTTGCCGGCACCTCTCTGTTCGTTCCGCTCATCGTTTGCCTGGCGATTTTACAGGAGCGCGGCTATGAAGAGGGATACCGAATTTCTTCAGCAAGAGGTCTTACCCGCTTTAATGGGGTCCTAGCACATGCGCTTTCGTCTGCTTTAATAATTGGCGCAGCATATAGTGCGCTTTGCCTTCTTCTTTTTGCAATAGCCATAATACGTGTAGGGCATAACTACTCGCACGACATGCTAACTGCATTTTTGCCTGCGATGATAATCAACGCCGTATTGGTGATATCGGTTGCGTTGGAGACGGTGACCATCTATCGGATTACAAGCAGCGCTGTATTGAGCGGGGCTGCGATAATTATTGGATTTGTCATGAGCTTGACGCTCTACGGAACCTTCCTTCAGGCGCCCATACCATCCTTGCGATGGATTATCCTCCTTCCGGGGCCGTACCTTGGAGTCGGATGTGCCCTTGGGTATAGCGATATGGGGCAGCTGACGCTTCTGGGATATGGCGCGGCAGCCAGCTGTCTATCGGTATTGATTTACGCTCTCGTGAGCTTTCGCGCTGGGGGTGTGTTCAATGGCTCGTCAGATTAAAAGACTTCTCCAGTCAGAATGGAAGCATGCGAGCAAATGGGCGTACGCCTTAATCCTGGTAATTTATGCGTGCATGGTGGTATTGCAGCTTAATTCTTTCCCGATGTGGTTCTGTAGCCTCCGTGAGAACAGTTTCTTGGGCTTTTTCCCAGACCCGACGCTTCGACTATCGGCAGAGGATGTCCTTCTATTTGGTAATGCAGGGGTTTTTCGCGGTCTGCTTTTCAACGTAGCCCCGTTGGCTCATGCATTGTTCTTTCCATTCATCGCGGCTTGCATTGTGCCGCGCTTTGTCAGTTCGGGCTTTATTGAGGAACCGTGGGGGTTGTCGGAGGCTCGGGGAGGGAAGCGTGTGTGCGCTATCGTTGCTCGAGTGGTGCTGTCTTCTTTTGCCCTTTTGGACGCGTTTATCCTGTCGAGTGTCGTTTTGTACTGTCTTAACTGCGTAATCGTTCTGGATGCTCAGCAGTATTTCAACCTGCATGTATTTTGCTATCGACTTGTTCTTGCTGCCGCTGCCTGCCTTGCATACGTGGTCTCTTGCGTGATCGCTGTTTCCTATTTTGGGTCCGGCTTCGGTCCGATTGGCATGCTGTTGCTTGTCAACGTTGTAGCGATCTACATACAGATCGGGGCCAATTCCATGCTTCCGCTTCCAGCCTCGATGCTCATGTGGATTTGTGGCGTGACCCCGTTGGGGAATGGTCAATGCATCTCGATTTTAATTTACTGCCTAATTAACGTAGCAAGCGTTTTTGCCATTTGCTTTGCCGTAGACCGATTGCGGTCGAGATTTCTTTGATTGTTTGTGAGGGATAACCATATGTTGTTGATGTAGATGCAAAAGGGCGCCCAGCCGGACTATGTTGCCGACGGGGCGCCCTTATCTGTTGTGCTGTCCGTGAGTTAACGGGCCTGTTTCACCTTGGCCGCCGCCTCGACAAACGACTTCCACAGGTTAAAGTCGGTCTCGAGCGTCTTCCACGTGTACTCGGGGTGCCATTGCACGCCCAGGCAGAAGGGCTGGTCTTCGACCTCGATGCACTCGGGCACGCCGTCGGTTGCCTGCGCGACCAGGCGCGTGTGCTTGCCCAGGCGGTCGACGCAGCAGTGGTGCGCCGAGTTGGTCTGGATGAGTCTGTGTCCGCCAAGTGCGCGCTCCAACAGCGAGCCCGGCACGACCTCGACGGGGTGCACGGGGTCGTTAAGCACGTGGGTATGGCGCCACTGCGTGCGGCCATCGCGCGCACCCAGGCTCGGCACGTCCATGCACAGGGTGCCGCCGGTGGCGACGTTGAGCAGCTGCGTGCCACGGCAAGTGGTAAAGAGCGGCTTTTTGGCGTGGAGGACCTCGTTGACCAGCTTAAACTCAAAGCTATCGCGGATCTCGCAGCAGAGCGTGGGGTCGTAGGGACGGTCGTCGCCCCAACGCTTGGGGTTGACGTCGGGGCCGCCGGGGATGGCGATGCCATCGGCGATGTCGACGTAATGACGGATGACCTCAATGTCTTCGGTAATGGACATCTGCAGCGGCAGGCCGCCGGCGGCAAGGATGGCATCGACAAACACGCTCGCGATTTCCTCGTTGGGGGAGAGTGTCTCGCTCAAAAACGGTTTGGCCTCTTCCCAGCGCGGTGCCACAAGGATGAGTGGACGGTCGGCGGGGGCAACGTCGACGTGCGGGGTATAGGACGATGAGGTGCGGGTTCCGATCATAGGCGTGGCTTTCGAATCCGGGTGGACATGGCGCAGGGGCGGCGCGGAACAAACATTACTGATGAATGTGTCCCGCGCGGCAATTGGGCTAGTGGCCCTTGATGGAGTTGAGGAAGTCTTGGGCGCGTTGAGTCTTGGGGTGGTCGAAGAACTCGTCGGGCGTACCGGTTTCCACGATCTGGCCGTCGGCCATAAACACGACGCGATCGGCCACGCGGCGAGCGAAGTTCATCTCGTGCGTGATGACGATCATCGTCATGCCCTGCTGCGCCAAGCGAACCATGACCTCGAGCACCTCGTTGATCATCTCGGGGTCAAGGGCACTCGTGGGCTCGTCAAAAAGCATGGCCTTGGGCTGCATGGCGAGCGAGCGGGCGATGGCCACGCGCTGCTGCTGGCCGCCCGAGAGTTGCGCGGGCACCTTGTCGGCCTGCTCGGCCACGCCCACGCGGCTTAGCAGGTCCATGGCGCGCTCGCGGGCCTCCTCTTTGGAGATGCCCAACACGTCAACCGGACCCAGCATGACGTTCTGCAGCACGGTCATGTGTGCGAACAGGTTGAACTGCTGAAAGACCATGCCCAGCTCGGCGCGCATGCGGGCAAGGTCCTTGCCTTCCTGCGGCAGCGGCTTGCCCTCAATGAGGATTTCGCCCGAGTCGATGGTCTCCAGGCGGTTGATGGTGCGACACATGGTCGACTTACCCGAGCCCGAGGGACCGATCACGACAACGACCTCGCCGCGGTCGACCGACAGGTTGATGTCGTTGAGGACATGCAGGTCGCCGTAATGCTTATCGACGTGCTTGAGCTCGATCAGCGGCTGGTTGCCGGAAGAAGAAGTGCTCTGTGCCATAATGCTCGGCTCCTTTTTCCTAGAAATCGTAAATCGTTAGCGGATGATGGTTGCGCCGGTCTTGTGCGAGACATAGACGGCGGCCTTGTTGATGGCAACGTTGATGAGGATGTAGATGACCGCGATTACCAAGTAGACCGACACGAGCGCGTCGTAGTTGGTGATGAGGACGCGGGCGTTCTGCATCAGGTCGGGGTAGCTCACCACGTAGGCGACGGTGGTGTCCTTGACCACGACTACGAGCTGTGAGATCAACGACGGAATGATAAAGCGAATCGCCTGCGGCAGCACGATTTTAAAGGTGATTTTGGCCTTGGTGAGACCGAGTGCCTGGGCTGCCTCGACCTGACCGCGCGGCACGGCGTTGACGCCGGCGCGGAAAATCTCGGCCAGCACGCCGGCTGCAGCGAGCGCGACGGGCAGCGTGAGCATCCAAAACGACGGCAGCGAGATCTTGTACTGGGGCAGTACCAAAAAGAAGAAGTAGATAAACAGCAGGCTCGGTACGCCACGGAAGAAGTCGGTGAGCACGCGGCAGGCCAGCTGCAGCGGCTTGATGTCGCTCGTGCGGCCGAGCATAAGGGCCAGACCAAGCACCAGTGCGATGGCACCGGCGGTCAGTGCGACCTTGACGGTGCCCTCAAAGCCGGCAAACAGGAACTTCCAGGTGGTGAGGTGCGTAAAGAAATACCAATAGTGGACCGAGAGCTGGCCGGTCACATAAAAGCGCTGTAACACGAGGGCGGCGAGCGCGGCGACGGCAACGAGCGAAATAGCGGTGCCGATGCGGATCTTGGCGCGCATCTTGGGGCCGGGAGCCTCGTAGAGCGCATCGCGCATGGTGAGCGCGGGAGAAGAATGCTTGCTCATCGGAGGATCCTCACCTTCTTATCGATGTAGTTGCCAATGTGGCTCACCACAAAGGCAGTGCCCAGGTAGCCGAGCGCCGAAATGAAGAACGCGGCGACGCCACCGAGCGAGCGCGTGTTGATATAGCTCACCACGCCGGTGAGCTCCTGCGGCTTAAGCGGCACCTGGCTGCCGAGCGCGGTGGTGAGCATGACGGCGATAAAGAGGTTTGTCATGGGCAGTACGCTCGAGCGCAGCGCCTGCGGAATCACGATCTTGGCGAGGATGCGGTTGAAGTTCATGCCGAGCGAGCGGGCAGCTTCTACCTGGCCAACGCCCACGGTGTTGATGCCGCTCATAAAGTTTTCGGAGCCAAAGGCCGAGCCCAACAGCACCGTGGCAACGATGACGCAGGTGCGATAGGGCAGCACGATCTTGAGCGGAGGCAGCGCATAGACGACGATGATGAGCAGCGCGATGCCGGGGATGTTACGGAAGACCTGGACATACAGGTCGCCAAAGACGCGCAACGGCTTGAGCGGCGACACGCGCATCACGGTGACGGCGACGGCCAGCACCATGGCGATGGCAAACGACTCAAGCGTCATGCCCCAGGTTGCGAGCAGCGCGTCGATATAGTTCTGGCCATAGAGCGACCAGAGCTCGGAGAGACTCATGCGGACCTCCCGCCGGTAAGGAAAGGGGCTCCCGCGTGTACGGAAGCCCCGACAACTCAGTGAGGAAACAGTTTATCGCAATAAAGCGTATCGTGCGTTTCCGTATGGTTTCGTAGCGGCTCTTGCCCAGCTTACAAGCTTAGGCGCCGACCTCGGGCAGCTCGGGAACGTTGGTGTCGCCCGTGCGGTCGCCGATGCAGATCTGCCACAGCTCGGTCCAGGTGCCGTCGTCCTCGATCTTCTTAAGAAAGTCGTTGACAAAGGCGACACCGTCGGAATCGAGCGGCAGGCCGATGCCGTAGGGCTCCTTGCTGCCGAAGGGCTTGCCGGCGATCTTGTACTTGCCGGGCTCGCGGACCAGGGCGCTCTGCTGCATGTTGTTGTCGATGACGTAGGCGTCGACACGGCCCTGCTGGAGTGCCTGACGGGCCTCCTCGTCGGTCTTGAACTCCTGCTGGCTGGCCTTGGGGGCGAACTCCTCCAGGATAGCGGGGCCGTTGGAGCCGGACTGGACGGCGACGTTCTTGTCGGCCAGGTCGTCGACGCTCTTGATGTCGTCGTTGTCGGCGAGCACTAGGATGGCCTGCTGCGTGTAGTAATAGGGACCGGCAAAGGAGACGAGCTTCTTGCGCTCGTCAGTGATGGTGTAGGTGGCAAAGACGGCGTCGACCTGGCCGTTCTGTAGGACGGACTCGCGCGTGTCCGAGGTCACCTGGGTGATCTCGATCTTGTTCTCGCCCAGGATGTAGTTGGACAGAAGCTGCGCGATGCCGGCATCGAAGCCGCGGGTCTTGCCGTCCTTCTCGTTGAGGAGGGAGAACAGCGTGGAGGTCTGAACGCCGCCGACCTTAAAGACGCCTGCGCTCTTGACGGCCGTGGCCCAGGTGCTGGCGGCGATGGCGTCGTCGTCGGCCTTGGGGCCGTTGTCGACGAGCTTGTCGAATGCCTTGGCATCGAGCGTGGTGGAAGCCTCGGTATCTTCGGAGCTCTTGGAGGAGCCTGCGGCGGAACCCTTGTCGGCCTCGGCGCTGGTGTCGGAGCAGCCGGCAAGACTCAAGCCGGCGACGGTTGCGAAGGTGGCGGCGACAAAGCCGCGGCGGTCGAGAACGACCTGCTGGGAGAGGTTCTTGCTCATAGGAGAACACCTTTCTCAAATAATCCTAGCGGTTGAGTAGAGTTATACCCCATCCCGCTCAAATGGGTCAACACGAAATAACTAAGAAACATACCTTCCTTATGGGTTATTCTACCTACCAAAAAGGGACAGGTTGATTTTGGCGGGTTTTATCTGGGGAAACGTCTATTATTGCAGCTGAGACGGCGTCTTATGGGCGGCGTAGTCGCTCGCGGTGGCCGCTATAATGGCGGCAACACGACGCACACAAATATATACGTGAGGAGATCGTTACATGAACGGCTATTCATTCTTTGCGCCGACTAAGGTGCTGTTTGGTGTGGGCAAGTTGAGCGAGCTGGGCGCACAGAAGCTCCCCGGCACCAAGGCGCTTATCGTTACGACTGGTGGTAATTCGGTCAAGCGCTTTGGATACTTGGAGCGTGTGGAGGCCGAGCTCGACCGCGCCGGCGTGGCACACGAGCTGTTCGACCGCATAGAGCCCAACCCGCTGCGCGAGACTGTCAATGAAGGCGGCTGGATGGCACGCACCCATGGCTGCGATTTTGTGCTGGCGCTCGGCGGCGGCTCGGTCATGGACGGCAGCAAAGGCATTTGCGCGGTGGCGGCCAACCCGCATACCGATGCCGAGGGCAACGAGTATCCCGGTGACATTTGGGATTTTGTGAATGGTGGCACCGCGCTCGGGCTACCCATCCCTAACGATCCGCTGCCGCTGGTGTGCGTGACTACTACGGCGGGCACCGGCTCCGAGGTCGATGCGGGCGGTGTGATCTCCTGCGAGGAGAATGACGAGAAACTCCGCCTGGGCGACCCCCGCCTGTTCCCGGTGCTGTCGGTCGTCGACCCCGAGCTTATGGTGAGCGTTCCGGCACGTTTGACCGCCTATCAGGGATTCGATGCCCTGTTCCACAGCGTTGAGTGCTACATCTCAAATACCAACACGCCCATGGGCGACATGGTTTGTCGCGAGGGTATCCGTCGCGCCGCAGCCGCGCTGCCTACATGCGTCAACAAAGGCGATGACCTGGAGGCGCGCTCGAGCCTTGCGTTTGCCAACACGCTCGGCGGCTATGCCATGGATGCTTCGGGTACCACGGGCTCGCACGGTCTTGAGCATGGCATGAGCGCGCATCATCACGATCTGCCGCACGGTGCTGGCCTCATCATGATCGCCCGTGCCTATCACACCTGGATGATTGATCACGGTGCCGCTCCCGAGCGCTATATCGACATGGCACGCCTGATGGGTAATGCCGAGGCGAGTGATCCGCATGATTTTGTGGCTGAGCTCACGCGCCTGATGGAGGCCTGCCATGTGGCCGACCTTGCCATGAGCGAGTGGGGGATTACGGCCGAAGAACTGCCCGCCATCGCGCACAACGCCCTGACGACCAACGGTGTTCTGTTCAGCCACGATCCCGTGACGCTAACCGACCCTGACGTCGTCAAGATCCTCATGCAAAGCTACCGCTAACCGCTCTGCTGCTTTGTCTCAATCTGTAACATCTGCAGCCGTTTTTTCTGAGCAGCTGTTACAGATCGAGATTTTCTCTTCAGGGGAATTCGAGTATCTCGATTTGTAACAGCTAGACGAGGATTTGGCCTCTAGATGTTGCAGACCGAGATAATTGCGTTGCGAAAACAAAAACCTCCGCAAGGGCGTTTCCCTTTGCGGAGGTTTTTCTACTTATTTAGTAGCCGCACGGTCTCGGCAGCCATGTTCTCGACCGTCATACCGTTCTGCGCGAGCAGTTCGTTGGGGTCGTAACGGTCGGGGAAGCCCTTGGCGATGCCAAAGGTGCGTGTGCGCAGCGGCGTGCAGGCTAGGTAACATGCCACGCGTTCGCCCCAGCCGCCATCCAAGATGCCGTCTTCGATGGTCACGACAACGCGATGCTCAGCGGCAAGGCTGTCGAGGAATTCGCGGTCGAGCTCAGTCGCAAAGCGCGGGTTGACGAGCGTCGCCTCGACGCCGTACTCGGCAGTCAGACGATTTGCCACGCGTTCGCCCAGTTCAAAGAAATCGCCGAGCGCGAGCACAGCCACATCGCGACCCTGACGCGCCACGTTGTAGCGAACGGCGCTGTAGTCCGCGTCATCGGCGGGCGCCAGATCAGGACGGCTTACCAGGCCAATGCCCGGAACGCGGATCGCCACGGGATGCTCGCGGTGGTCGAGCGACCAGCTCAGCATGGACAGGTATTCCTCCATGCAGGCCGGTGCCAGATAGCGCATGTTGGGAAGTCCGCCCAGCATGGATATATCAAAGAACGAGAGGTGCGTCTCGGAAGTGGTGCCAAAGATCGACGCGCCAAACACCAGGATGGTTGCGGGGGTGTCGTTGAGGCACAGGTCGTGCCACAGTTCGTCGTAGGCGCGCTGCAAAAACGTGCCGTACACACCAAAGACTGGCTTGGCGCCCGAGCGCGCAAGCGCGGTGGCAAAGGTCACGGCGTGCTCCTCGGCAATGCCCACATCGACGAACTGTTTGCCGGCCGCGGCGCGAAGCTCGGGTGTAAAGCCCATGATGTAGGGCGTGGCGGCCGTGATGCCCACGACCTGCGGATCGCGCTCGATGGCGGCGCTGAGTGCCTCGCCCGTAATGTCGGCATAGGTGCGCGGCGCAGGCTCGCTCGGATGGCCCGGGCAGAGCTTGCGCCCAGTCGCCATGTCAAACGGACCTACGTGGTGCCAGCGCTCGGGGTCGCTCTGGGCCGGCTCAAAGCCCTTGCCCTTGGCGGTGGAGACGTGCAGCACGATGGGATGATCGATATTGCGCAGTTCCTGCAGCGCGTCGACGAGGGCCAACACATCGTTACCGGCGTCCAGATAGCGGTAGTCGAGCCCCATCGCGCGGAAAACGTTGCGCTCACAGGCGCCGTTGCTGGCGCGAAGTTCGGCCAGATTGCGATACAGGCCGCCATGGTTTTCGGCGATGGACTGGTCGTTATCGTTGACGATGATGATCAAGTTGCTGTCGAGCTCGGCGGCGTTGTTAAAGCCCTCAAACGCCAGGCCGCCCGAAAGCGAACCGTCGCCAATGATGGTAATGACGTTGTACGCGTCACCCGCCAGGTCGCGCGCGTGGGCAAGGCCGCAGCCCAGGCTCACCGACGTGGAGGTATGGCCCATGGCAAACAGGTCGTGCTCGGACTCGTCGGGATTGGCAAAGCCAGAAGCCTCACCATAACGCTCCGGATCGATATAGGTGTACGCGCGCCCCGTCAGCGCCTTGTGGGCGTAGGTCTGGTGCGAAACGTCAAAGACAATCTTGTCGATGGGGGAGTTAAACACGCGATGAAGCGCAACCGTAAGCTCAACGACGCCCAGGTTGGGGGCAACGTGCCCACCGACGGCGGCGGAGCTTTCGAGGATTGCCTGGCGGATCTCGCCGCAGAGCAGCGGAAGCTCGGCGCGGTCGAGAGCCTTGACGTCCTCGGGCGTTGTCGTTTGCGTAAGCAGCATCGTTGTGGGTTACTCCATGCGAATCGAGCGCCGGCGCTCCCTCGGCCGGCACAATTGCACAAAACAGTCTCGCACATTTTGGCGTTTGATATGTGACGGCGGCGCGGTAATTCGCCAACTGGCGGGGCAAAACGTTTTGTCCGATGCCATACTGATAGATTCCATGATGTTTTTATCGATTGCGCACAGGCCGTCGCTTGTCGCCGAGAGCTGCTGGAAGGAGGCCGCATGTCCGATATCGTTCGTGCCGAGAAGATCGCGCGCGAGGTCGACCGTGCCGCCCATCAGCTGGCTCAAGCCGGTCGCTTGGACCTGACGCGCGAGTTTATCCAGCATGGTGATGTGACGGTCTATGCACATGTGACTTCGGTAGCGCGGGCGAGCCTGTCCTTTGCCGAGCGCTTGGGCCGTGTCGGTATCTCGGTCGACCGCGCCTCGTTGCTGCGCGGAGCCCTGCTGCACGATTACTTTCTTTATGACTGGCACGATCCCGACCCAAGCCATCGGCTGCATGGCTTTCGGCATCCGTTTTTTGCCCTGGCGCGTGCGGAGGAAGATTTTGAGCTGACGTCGCGCGAGCGGAATATTATCGTGCGGCATATGTTTCCGCTGGTGCCGGTGCCGCCGACGTGTCGTGAGGCATGGATTGTGTGCCTGGCGGATAAATGGTGTGCTCTGCGCGAGACGATCGCCGGCCGTCTGCCGCGCAAAGGCGGCGCGAACGATTCGAACGAGGGCTCGAGTGACGGCTCGAGCAAAGATTCGAGCGAAAAGAGGAGAGGGTAGACGGTGGGGACCGCGATCGACATGGCATTTGACGGCGCGACGCTTGCCGCCTGTCCGCTCTCGGCACTGGTGCTCTCGTTTGCCTTTTACGGGTTTTGCGGTTGGGCATGGGAGTCGACAGTCTGCGCCATGCTCAACCAAGGACGCTTTGCCAACAGCGGATTCTTGCTGGGGCCGTGTTGCCCTATCTATGGTGTGGGCGGCATAGCCTGTTGGCTTTTGCTGCGCGGGATTCCGGATGCCTCGAGCCAATTTGTCGCCGCGGCGCTTGTGTGCAGCGTAATCGAGTACAGTGTGGGCCTTCTATTGGAAAAAACAACAGGCGCTCGCTTTTGGGACTATTCGCACCTGCCGTTTAACCTGCACGGACGTATCTGCCTGTACTGGGCCTGCGCGTTTGGCCTGGGTGCGTTGTGCATTTGTCGCGTGGTGGAGCCGGCGGTGTTGGGTCTGCTTGCCCATCTGCCGGTGCTGATTGTGCGGCTGTCCGCCTTTATCGTCGCGGTCGCGATGATGGTCGACGCGGTGTGCTCGTTGGCGAGCTGGCGCCGCCTGTCCGATCAGTTGGAGCGCGTCCGGGCCGACCTTGCCGACCGCATCAATGAGTCGCTTGCCGATGCGTCCGACTCCATGCTCGAACGTATTCCCGATTCGGCGATCGACTCGGTGGCACAGACGCATATCCGCAGCCGTGCCGTTAACGCGTGGCTGGCCGAGCTGGGCGACGCGACGCTCGATGCCCTACGCGAGAAGGCTTCGATGCCGACGTTTATCTCGGATGGTGCTCGCGGCCTGGCGCTCGCTGCCCGCCGCGTGGCCGATGCCGCGCCGAGCATGCCGCGTCCGTCGCTCAGTCATCGCCTTGCCGGTAAGCGCATGAGCCGTCCGGTACCGAGCGTGTCACTCAGTCGTCGTGACCTGCGCTTTTTCAATGCCTTCCCGCGTCTGCGCATCAATCGCTACGAGGGCGTCATCCGAGCTACCGACCTCCGCGACCGCGCCCACGAGCTGTTTCGGCGCTAGCCGGGACGGGCACGCTCACGGCTCCCTTGCTCGCGTATTTCCCGTTCGTTTCGCGCCCGTTGCCGTGCCGTTTCCAAGATTGCGGCACCGTTTCCATTCGACAACGCAGCGTTTAACAACGCCGTATCTGGTCTACACCAGTTGCCCCTCGGCCGCATTATGGGCGCCGACAACGTTCATGCGACCAAGGGGGAGCGAATGTACGATTCGGGATCGACAACGTTTATGCTCATCTGCACCATGCTCGTGTTTTTAATGACACCGGGTCTGGCGTTTTTCTATGGTGGCCTGTCCAGGCGCAAAAATGTGATCAACACCATGCTCATGTGTTTTGGCGCCATTGGCCTGGTTGGTGTGCTGTGGATTGTCGCCGGCTGGTCGCTGGCCTACGGCGGCGACGGTTCCAGCCCGTTTATTGGAGGCCTTGACCAGCTGCTGTGCCTGCCGGTGCTCAACCAGGTGCTGCAGGCGGCCGAGGGCAATGCCGCGGACGGTGCCGTCTACCCTCAGATCATCAACATCGCCTTCCAGATGGCATTTGCTATGATCACGGCTGCTATCGTCACGGGCAGCCTGGCCGGCCGCGTTAAGTTTGGTGCCATGGCGGCCTTCCTAGGTATTTGGCTGCTCGTGGTCTATGCGCCGCTCGCCCACATGGTCTGGGGCGGCGAGGGCTCCTTTATCGGCGACATCGTCGGCGCGCTCGACTTTGCCGGCGGCGACGTGGTGCACATCTCGTCCGGTCTCACGGGCCTGATTCTCTGCTTAATGCTCGGCCGTCGTCGCGGCTTTGGCATGGTGAGCTACCGTCCGCATAACGTGCCGTTTGTTGCGCTGGGCGCCGGCCTGCTTTGGTTTGGCTGGTTTGGCTTTAACGGCGGCAGCGAGTTTAAGGCCGACGCCGTGGCGGCGCTCGCCATCCTCAACACTGTGACGGCCAGCGCGGCGGGCATGGTCTCGTGGCTTGCCGTCGAGCGCGTGCGCACCGGTCGCCCCACGCTGGTGGGTGCCAGCACCGGTTTGGTTGCGGGCCTTGTGGTGGTCACGCCGGGTGCGGGCTTTGTCGAGCCGTGGGCGGCGCTGGTCATGGGACTGATTGTATCGCCCGTCTGCTACCTGGCCATCAGCCATCTTAAGACCAAGTTTGGCTACGACGATGCGCTCGACGCGTTCGGTTGCCACGGCATCGGCGGCATCTTGGGCGGCGTGCTCACGGGCCTGTTCTGCGTGCCGGAGCTCTCGTGGACCGGTAAGGGCGGCCTGTTCTACACGGGCGATGTTTCGCTGCTCATCTCGCAGATTTTGGGCATTGTGGTGACGGTCGCTCTTGTACTGGTGCTCGACCTGGTAATCGCCGCGGTGGTCAAGGTACTCTTCCACGGCAGCCTGCGCGTGGACGAGGCCGACGAGGCGCTGGGCCTGGATGCCAGTCAACACGGCGAGAGCGCCTATCCCTCTTTCTCCGGACTCGATTAGCAGCTTCCCCAAGCACCGCACCTCGGCCTTCAATCGTCGTTTGCGTACCTTAAGTACGCGGCACTCCTCTTTCAGGCCGATCTGCGGCACTTGGGAAACCTGCTAAGACCAGTTAGTTGCACTTTTTTGATCTGCAAGGCTGGTCTTTGGCACCTGGGAAACCCGCATCTCATGTAAAGGGATACGTTGATTATTGAGAGGAATTCACTATGAAGAAGATTACGGCGATCGTTCGTGCCGAGAAGCTTGAGGTTCTTAAGGACGCGCTGTTTGCTGCCGATGTTCGCGGTATGACCATCAACCAAGTACAGGGCTGCGGCGCACAGCATGGCTGGAAGGAATATGTGCGCGGCAACGAGTTGCTCGTCAACACGATTCCTAAGGTGCAGTTCACCCTTATCTGCGCCGATGAACACGTCGATGGCATTGTTGACATCATCTGCAACGCCGCACGCACCGGCGCTGTCGGCGACGGCAAGATCTGGGTCGAGCCGGTCGAGGAAGTCATCCGCATCCGCACCGGCGAACACGGCCCCGCCGCGGTGTAGGGCTATCGGTAGAACTATCTTTCGCCTAACGGGCGCGTCTCTCTTGGGGCGCGCCCGCTCTCATCTACAATATCGTGCAGACGAAGGAGAGGCACGCCCATGATCAAGATGTTTGCGAGCGACTTAGACGGAACGCTGCTGAACGCCCTGCACGAGGCGGACGGGACCATTCGCCGTACCATTCGCGAACTGACCGAGGCCGGCCTGCATGTGGTTCCCGCGACCGGGCGCTCGACGTTGCCGATCGGCGAGCATGGCTTTACAGGTTTGGCGCTCGATGCCTGTTGCTCCAACGGATCCATCGTTCGCGACAGCCATGGCGAAGTGCTCAAAACCTGGACCATCGACCCACAGATTACCGAGGAGCTTCTCAAGACGTTCCCGGGCATTTGCTTTGATTGCTCCACGCCCGATGGCATGTTTTCGAGCGGTTCTTTCGAGATGCATCAGGCGGGCTTTAAGAACGACAACCCCATCAAGCGCATTGTGATGCGCGGCATGCGTGCGCGTGGCGGCTATCACGAGGAGCAGTATTTCGACCAGTCGATCGGTGACATCCTGCGCCATGACGTGTGCAAGATCAACTGCCGCGTGACCACGCCCGAGCTGGAGCGCGACCTTAAGGCGTATCTGGCCGAGCGCTCGGATCGCGTGGTCAACGCGCCGTTTGACCCGGTGATGTTCGAGATCACCGACGTGACATGCAACAAGGGCGAGAGCGTGGCCTGGCTGGCGGGCTACTACGGTATCGCCGAGGACGAGGTTGCGGTCTACGGCGACGGCGGCAACGATATCGACATGCTCAAGCGCTTCCGCCACAGCTACGCAACCAAGAATGGCAGCGATGCGGCCAAGGCCGCCGCAAGCGCGACTATTGGCAGCTGCACGACCCACGCTGTCCCCAAGCATATGCTCGCCACCATGCGCAAGCAAAACTCCCGCACCGTTATCGAATAGATGTGACAAAGGGACAGTCCCTTTGTCACATGGGAGATGCCGGCTTTTGCCGTTGATTCTGCTGTGCCGACCCGTCATCAACAAAAATCGAGTTGCGCGGTCTGTTGGAGTTCGCTCGGAGGCAAAAGACGCCGTTCCGGGGTTATTTACTCCCTGTAGAGCGTTTGATTGTGTGAGGCATATGCGTAAAAAGGCCCGAATACGCTCAAATAAGGTCAAAATCTATCAAATAATATCAGTGACGCATTTGCAGAGACGGTGGCGGAACCGCGCAACTCGAAAAATGTAGGTGGAGGTTTGGCGGCAAGCTCGGTTGTGATAAAGGAACGGTCCCTTTGCCGCGGGTGACTGTGCACTTGGCATACGAACACATATTCGTATATATGACCAAGCTCTGTTAGAATCGGTATCGTTGACGGCAGTTCCATGTGCCGGGCAGCGCCCTCCATCTGATGGGAGGTGATGCCCATGACCGATTTGATTGATTTCGTGAGGCTTCTGACCGCTTTGGTCTCGTTCTTCACGGCGCTCGTCGGGCTTTCCGAGGCACTCAAGCAGCGTTCGAAGCGCAACAGAAGGGGTCGCCGCCGCTAAGGCGTTGACCCCCTAATGCAAACAACGGCGCTGCCCAGCTAGCTACAACTTGGGCTGCCGTCAACACTATTCTACCCACGAATGACATTTTGGACAATCGGCAACGCCGCTTCAAAAGCTAGGCGAATGTGACAAAGGGACTGTCCCTTTGTCACATCCCAAATATTGCCTTTACGTGTTGATGCACAGGGTGTGCAATAATACTCGCACTGTGCAATAGCGCACAGGCTGAGTAACAAGGAGGACGCTTGTCCCAGCTCGAGAAATGCGATCGCCGGTCCCTTCGCTCGCAACGCGCCCTTCGCCAGGCACTAGCTAGTGAGCTTGCCGAGAGCGGCGACCTTTCGCGCATTAACGTCGCGTCGCTCACCGAGCGTGCCGGTCTTACGCGGCGCACGTTCTATTCGCACTACCGCGATATCCCCGACTTTATCAATCAAATCGAGGATGGCTTGCTGGCCGAGATCCGTGAGCGCATTGAGCTCATCACCGCAGCTCAGCTGCCCGATCTCTATCACAACATCGATGAGCTTGAGCCGGCGCCCGGTTCGGTTGAGCTGCTGCGTTATCTTGCGGCCAACCGCGACTTAATCGGTGCGCTGCTGGGTCCGGGCGGCGACCAGGCCTTCATCAAAAAGATTATCGATACCGCGCGTGAGGCCGTAGTGCCTCGTGCGCAGACGGGCATTTTGGGCCTGGCACTGGGCACGTTCTTTGACTACTACGTTACCTACGTCGTGAGTGCCGAGGTCGGCCTGATTCAGCGCTGGTTTGAGCGTGGGCTCACCGAATCGCCCGAGGCCATGGCGCGCATTATGACGGTGCTCGCTTTTGTGCGCCCTGGTGACCTGTATGGCCAACCCATCGATATCAACGTGCCGGAATACGGCATGAAGTTATTGAACTTGCAGCTCGAGGATGCGGTCGACACCGCCGCAGCCATCGAGTCCAACAACTAAGAGGAGAGACTATGAGTAAACTCGTCGAGGGCATTAAGGACCGTGTGGTCGCTGCCGCACGCGAGGCCGCGCCCGTCGTGGTGGATGCCGCGCAGAAGGCCGCGACCGCGGCTGCTGAGAAAGTCGCCGAGGCGGTTGCCGAGGCCAAGAATGCGGCAGGGGAGACGCTTGCCGCTAGCGAGCCTGCTGACGCCTCCGACCCCGTAGTCGCCACCGCCGCCCAGGCCCCCGAAGGCGCGATTTTCAACCCCGAGAACGCCCGCGGCAACCTGCACCTGGGCATCGACGTGGGCTCCACCACCGTCAAGCTCGCCGTGCTCAACGACGACAACCAGATCGTCTACGCCAAGTATCAGCGCCATCACACCGATGTCCGCGCCTGCGCTCGCGACCTGTTCGAGGGTGCCGCGACCGTGCTGCCGACGGCCCAGATGACCTGCGCCATCACCGGCTCGGGCGGTCTGCTGCTGTCCCAGTGGCTCGACCTGGAGTTTGTTCAGGAGGTCATCGCCAGCAAGCGCGCCGTCGAGACCCTCATCCCCGCTACCGACGTTGCCATCGAGCTGGGCGGCGAGGACGCCAAGATCATCTACTTCGATAACGGCATCGAGCAGCGCATGAACGGCACCTGCGCCGGCGGTACGGGCGCGTTCATCGACCAGATGGCAACCCTGCTGCACACCGATGCGAGCGGCCTCAACGAGCTCGCGGCCAACGCTACCACCATCTATCCCATCGCCAGCCGCTGCGGCGTCTTTGCCAAGACCGACGTCCAGCCGCTGCTCAACGAGGGCGCCCGCCCCGAGGACGTGGCCGCGTCCATCTTCCAGGCCGTCGTGACCCAGACCATCTCGGGCCTGGCATGCGGCCGACCCATCCGCGGCAACGTCGCCTTCCTGGGCGGCCCGCTGCAGTACCTCTCCGAGCTGCGCCACCGCTTCTATCTCACGCTCAACCTTGACGAGGAGCACCGCATCGTGCCCCAAAACGCTCACCTGTTTGTGGCGAGCGGCGCCGCCATGGCGCACGAGTCCAACAAGCTCAGCACATTCCCGCAGCTCATCGATGCCATCGATGCCCTGGGCGACACGCAGGGTGCCGAGGTCGAGCGCTTGGATCCGCTCTTTGCCACCGATGAGGACTTTGCCGAGTTCAAGACCCGCCACGACACCGAGGTCGTCCCCAAGGGCAAGCTCGACGGCTACACCGGCCGCGTGTTCATCGGCATCGACGCCGGTTCCACCACCATGAAGGCCGCGCTCGTGGGCGAGGACGGCCAGCTGCTGCACACTTGGTACGGCAACAACAACGGCGACATCCTGGGCACGGCCAAGGTCATCATGGCTGATTTCTACAATCACATTCCCGCCGGTTGCACCATCGGCCACGTGACTACCACCGGTTATGGCGAGGCACTGCTCATCGAGGCCCTCAAGGCCGACTCCGGCGAGATCGAGACCGTCGCGCACCTGCGCGGCGCCAAGGCGTTCTTGCCCGGTGTCGAGTTCATTCTGGATATCGGCGGCCAGGACATGAAGTGCCTGCGCGTCAAGGACGGCGTGATCGAGCACATCATGCTCAACGAGGCCTGCTCGTCGGGCTGCGGCAGCTTTATCGAGAGCTTCGCCGTGTCTATGAACATGGACGTGCGCGCATTTGCCGACGCCGCCATCCATGCCAAGGCCCCGGTCGACCTGGGTAGCCGTTGCACGGTCTTTATGAACTCACGCGTCAAACAGGCGCAAAAGGAAGGCGCCACGGTGGGCGACATCGCGGCCGGCCTGTCCTATTCCGTCATCAAGAACGCCCTGTTCAAGGTCATTAAGCTGCGCGATCCCAAGGAGATTGGCAGCCAGGTGATCGTTCAGGGCGGCACCTTTATGTCCGATGCCACGCTGCGCGCGTTTGAGCAGCTCACCGGCGTTCATGCCGTGCGCCCCGACATCGCCGGCTGCATGGGCGCCTATGGTGCGGCCCTGCTCGCCCGCGATCGCGCCGGCGCCGATGGCACCTCGACCATCCTTTCGGCCGAGGACATCGCGCACCTCACCGTGACGCAAAAGCACGTCCGCTGCGGTCGCTGCTCCAACAACTGCCAGCTTACCGTCAACGACTTCGGTGGCGGCAGGCGCTTCATTACCGGCAACCGCTGCGAGAAGGGTGCCGGCCACAAAAAGCAAAAGACCGAGGCCCCCAACCTCTTTAAAAAGAAAAACGAGCTGCTCTTTAACCGCGAGGTGCTGAGTCCCGATGAGGCCCCGCGCGGCACCGTGGGCATCCCGCGCGCGCTCAACATGTACGAGAACTATCCCTTCTGGCATGCGTTCTTTACGCGCCTGGGCTTTAGCGTGCAGCTGTCCGACCAGTCGAGCAAAAAGACCTACCAGGCGGGCATCGAGTCCATGCCGTCCGAGAGCGTGTGCTACCCGGCCAAGATGAGCCACGGCCACGTGATGAACCTTATCGATCGCGATGTCGACTTCATTTGGATGCCGTGCGTGCGCTGGGAGCGCAAGGAGGATCCGACCGCCGGCAACTGCTACAACTGCCCCATCGTCATGAGCTACCCCACGGCGCTGGCACTCAATATCGACGAGATCCGCGAGCAGAACATCGAGTTCCTGTACCCGTTTGTGCCCTATCACGACAAGACCGAGCTCAAGCGTCGCCTGTACCAGGTGCTCGCCGTCGACCGCGTGGCCGACGCAGAGGCCGGTCGCGGCCGCGTGCGTGGTCCCAAGATCACGCGCTCCGAGATTGACGCCGCTGTCAACGCCGCCTACGAGGCCGATGCGCGTTTCCACGAGGACATCCAGACCATGGGCGAGGAGGCCCTTAAGTGGGTCGAGGACCACGGCGGTCACGGCATCGTGCTCGCCGGTCGTCCCTACCATAACGATCCCGAGATCAACCACGCCCTGCCCGAGCTTATCTCGAGCTTTGGGTTTGCGGTCTTTACCGAGGATTCGCTCGCGCATCTGGTAAAGCCCGAGCGCCCGATCCGCGTCGTCGACCAGTGGATGTATCACAGCCGCCTGTACGCCGTCGCCCGTTTTGTGACGATGCGCAACGACCTGGACCTGATCCAGCTCAATTCTTTCGGCTGCGGCCTGGATGCCCTGACCACCGACCAGGTGCAGGAGATCCTGGAGGCCAGCGGCAAGATTTACACCGTACTCAAGATCGACGAGGTATCCAACCTGGGTGCCGCGCGCATCCGTATCCGCTCGCTCATGGCGGCGCTTAAGGACCAGGAGGCCGAGCACCTGGCCGAGGCCACGGCTGCGGGCGAGGTCTACGAGCCCGGTGACGCCGCGCCGGTGGCACCCTCCACGGATGCCCCCGCGTTCGCGAGCCGCAAGTACACGTTCGAGGCTCAGCGCGAGGGTGCTTCGACTGCGTGGCCCAAGGTGCCCTTTACCGAGCAGATGCGTGAGGAGGGCTACACCATCCTGTGCCCGCAGATGGCGCCGATCCACTTTGACCTGGTCAAAGAGGTGTTCCGCGGCGCCGGCTACAACTTGGAGCTGCTGCCCTCGACCGATCACGGCGCCGTCGAGGCCGGCCTGCGCTACGTGAACAACGACATCTGCTACCCGTCGATTCTGGTGACGGGCCAGATCATGGAGGCCATCGAGAGCGGTCGCTACGACCTGTCCAAGACGGCCGTGGTCATCAGCCAGACCGGCGGCGGCTGCCGCGCTACCAACTACATCGCGCTTATTCGCAAGGCCCTGCGCGAGAGTGGCCACCCCGAGATTCCGGTGATCTCGCTTTCGGCGGTGGCGCTCGGTGAGGACAACCCCGGCTTTAAGATTACGCCGGCGCTGCTTAAGCAGGCAGTCTACGCGGTGCTCTTTGGCGACGTGATGATGCAGATGCTTTATCGCTGTCGTCCATACGAGGCTACGCCCGGTGCCGCCAACGCACTCTACGAGGAGTACATGGCGCGCGCCCGCAAGCTGGCGCCCAAGTTTAACCGCCACAACTACACCAAGCTGTGCCGCGAGGCCATCCGCGCGTTCGACACCATGCCGCTCGTGGGTGAGGGCACCAAGCCGCGCGTGGGCGTGGTCGGCGAGATCTTGGTCAAGTTCCACCCCACAGCCAACAACCACGTGGTCGACGTTATCGAGCGCGAGGGCTGCGAGGCCGTGGTGCCGGGCCTGCTGGACTTCTTCCTGTACTCCATGAGCAACGCCGAGCTGCAGAAGGATGAGCTCGGAAGCTCTGCAACCACGCGCGCTGGTATGCAGGCGCTCATCAAGCTCGTGGACTGGATGCGTACGCCGGTGGAGGAGCTGCTCCAAAAGTCCCGCCGCTTTGAGGCGCCCGAGCGCATCGGCACCATGGCGGACAAGGCCCGTACGGTGCTTTCGGTTTGCAACAACATGGGCGAAGGCTGGCTGCTCACGGCCGAGATGCTCGACCTGATTGACCATGGCGCGCCCAACATCATCTGCACGCAGCCCTTTGCGTGCCTGCCTAACCACGTGGTGGGCAAGGCCGTGATCAAGGAGCTGCGCCGTCAGCACCCCGAGAGCAACATTGTCGCGGTGGACTACGACCCCGGCGCGTCCGAGGTCAACCAGCTCAACCGCATTAAGCTCATGATCAGCGTGGCCAAGGAAAACATGCGCGCCGGTAAGGGCTTTAAGCTCGAGAAGGTGGCGCCGCTCGCGATGGACGAGGTCACCGGCCAGATGCGTGACCATGATGGCTGCGTGAGCTGTGGCTCGGTCAGCGAGGAGGCCGTGGCATCGGTCGCCGAGCGCCTGGGACACGGCATTAAGAAGTAGCTGGCCTGCTATGGGCTAGATATGAGACAAACGGGTGGTAGCCGTATCGGCTGCCACCCGTTTTTGCTGGACATATGTTGCGTAAACGCCCCAACTATCATCCTTTGCGAACTTAGATTTCGGAAGTATGCGGCAAAATCTGAATAGGCCGAGCACACCGGGTATGTTCAAGCTCTGTACCTGCGGTTTTATTAGCGAAAAACCGGGGTGTGCTCGAGAGTTCCAGAATTTGCCGCATACTTCCGAGAACGACGTCTCGGTGGCACAAAAAATCGCCCTCGGAGCCTTGAAATAATGAACATGTGTAGCCGTTCGCGGTAAAATACCGTACGTTTATAGAACCCACCCCCAGCGCGCGTCATCCTTACGGTTAAATAAATACACATCTATGGAATTACGTAAGAGAGGACCGTTCCTATGAGCTACAAGACTGTTTGCGTTGCCGGCGGCGGCGTGCTGGGGAGCCAGATTGCCTTCCAAGCCGCCTACTGCGGCTTCGATGTAACGATTTGGTTGCGCAGTGAGGGCAGCATCGGCCGCACCCAGCCCAAGATTGATCATGTGCGCGAGGAGTACATCGCTGCCATCGAGGGCATGGCGGACGGCACGGGCGAGTGGTGCGCCGGTATCGCCGATAGCGACCAGCCCTTCGACAAGGAGGCGGCGCTTGCCGCCGTCGAGCGTGCCTACTCCACGCTCAAGCTGGAGCTCGACCTTGCCAAGGCCGTGGCCGACGCTGACCTGGTCATCGAGTCCATGGCCGAGGACACCCAGGCAAAGATCGACTTCTACAAGAAGCTTGCTCCGGTCCTGCCGCAAAAGACCGTTGTCGTGACCAACTCCTCCACGCTGCTGCCGAGCACCTTTGCCAAGTACACCGGCCGCCCCAAGAAGTACCTGTCGCTGCACTTTGCCAACTCCATCTGGAAGAACAACATGACCGAGGTCATGGCCCAGGACCAGACCGACAAGCGCTACTTCGATGAACTCGTCGACTTTGCCAGCGACATCCGCATGCTGGCGCTTCCCGTCAACAAGGAAAAGAACGGCTACCTGCTCAATTCCATGTTGGTGCCGTGGCTGCTCTCGGGCCTTGACCTGTATGTCTCGGGCGTGAGCGACCCCAAGAGCATCGACCTTGCGTGGACGCGCGGCACCGGCGCTCCCAAGGGCCCGTTCCGTGTGTTCGACACGGTGGGAATCCAGACGGCCTACAACATCGTCATGCAGTATCAAAAGGTGCCGGGCTTGGTGAGCCCGCTGCTCAAAAAGATGATGATGCCCTACAACTTCAAAGCCATGGCATCTGTCCTCAAGAAGATGCTCGACGAGGGCAAGCTGGGCGAAAGCTCGGGCGAGGGCTTCTTCAAGTACTAAACGATTCTTTGGGGGGCGGACCGCGCCCCCAAAGCCGTGTTTCTGCGCCGTTGCAAGCTTAAGCTACCGCTAAGGGGTGTTTGTTAAGCTGCGGACCAATATTGGACAGGGCTGGGCAAACGCCATGATATATGAGGGAAACGACGGTGGCATTCAAAGACGGTAACGATATGGGTTTGAGAAGCGAAGGCGTTCGATGTTACCGACTACGACCACGGCACGCATTCGTTTGGGCGCATCTTTACGGTGGACGAGACGGCGCGCACCTATGAGCTGGAGGAGCAGATTGCAGTGCCGTTCTCGGGTTACGTGAGCAGCGCACAGCGTGTCGGCGATTCGAATAGCATGCTCGTGGCATCGGGTCAGGCCAAGGCCTTTACCGAGTACGATCGCTATGGACTGCCCATCGCCACCTACGAGATGGAAGCCGAGAAGTTCATCTATCGCGTGTACAAGTACGAATTGTAGCGCGCGCCTACTTTTGACCGATGGAGTGCGGAAACGCGCCGTTCGCCGATGCTCTCCCCGCGAGTGGCAGTCATATGGTTTGATGTTGCAAACATATGACTGCCGCTGGGCTGCGGGTGACGCTTGCTCTGATATCGGAGGTGCCAAGTATGTTTCGCGCTCCGTTAAACGACTATCGGTTGGGCTAACATGGGTCGCCGTGCTATTTCGATGACCCTTGCAGTGGTTTGCCTAGCTGTGCTCTTGGGCGCTATAGGGCTGCTTGCTATAAGTCGAGAAACATCCTATATGCAGGAATGCGCTTCCGAAGGGTTTGCCATTGATGGTTTCTATCGGAATGACAAAACGAGTCTGGAAATCCTTGCCTTTCATGAGGAGGATGGCTGTCGATGGCAACTGGTCAACAAAGACGGAAGCAGCGTTGACGGGCAGTTTAAGCGTACGGATGATCCCAACATCCTGATATTAAAGAAGGAAAACGGCGAAGAATTCGGTACGGTCCACGTGGCGTATATTTCGCGCCGACGCGATCAGGGCTTGCTCTACCTATTTAGAGATACCAGGGTGATCCGTTTTTATCTGGTGAGCACCAAACCTGCGTTTGCGGTGGAGTCTGGTGATGTCGATGCGGACAGTTGATTCATGGCAATAAATTAGCGAGCGGGGCGCGGACATGGACCGCGTCCCGCTTTTTTACGCCCCGCGTCGCGCCTGCGCCTCGTTGCGACTCGCGCCTGTGCGCGCATCCATCTCACGTCCCACATCACTTCACATCAAACTCAACGCGATCGAGTTCGGGTACGTTGAGGTCGATGAGCTTGCGGGCGATGTGACGGTCGTGTGCCCCAAGCGCCTCGCTCGTCGTTACGTGGGCGACGATTTCGCGCTCGACAATGCCCTCCTCATCGCCTTCGGTGGCCGAGGTCTCGACGGCGACGGTGTAATCCTTAAAGCCCGGCAACACCGCGGCAAGCTCGCGCGTGGTTTCGGCGACGCCGTAGCCGTCCTGCACGCCGGCCTGCGCCGAGCCAATGGAACCCGCCGTCATGATGACGCAGGGGAAGGCAAAGATCACCGTGCCCACAATAATGCGGCGGCGCACCTTGCGCGACAGCTCGTCGATCTCGGCGTTTTCTTCAGCGGTCACAATGCCGTCTCCGTTGAGGTCGCGCTTGAGCGGCACGCGCAAAAGAAGCAGCACGGCTTCGGCCGCGAGCGCGATAAAGACCACGTTGATGCCAAATTCGTAGAGTGCCGACAGGAACAGCGACCCGCTTGCGATGGCGACACCGTAGCCCGCTGCGCACAGGGGCGGCATGAGTGCGGTCGCCACGGCCACGCCGGCGATGAGCGTGGCGGGTTCCTGGTCGCGCGAGTTGCCCAGGCCACCCGCAAAGCCGCCCGCGAGCGCGACGGCAAGGTCCCAGACGGTGGGCGTCGAGTTGTCGATGATGGCGGCCGTGGTGGTGCCAAGGGGCGAGAGTTTAAAGTACAACGTGGACGTGACCAGGCAAAAGGCCATTTGCAGGGCAAGGCCCGCGATGGCTTCGACCGTGATCTCGCGGTCGAGCGTGGCGACGCCGTACGCTATGGCAAGGACCGATCCCATAAGCGGGCAGATGAGCATGGCGCCCACAATGGCGATGTCAGAGTCGATATCGAGTCCGATACTCGCGATAAGCATGGCGATGATAAGGATGCATAAGTGCGAGCCGGTCAGGCGCGCTCCGTTTACAAAACGCTTGCGGATTACGTGATAGGGAGCGCGACCCTCGCGAATGTTGAATGCCTGCTTAAGGAAACGGCTGGCGTTCTCCATGGCCTCGCTATGGGCGGGGCGAATCCCGTGGCGCCGGTGATGGCGCTCGCGCAGTCGCTTGATCTGTTGTTTATCGAGTTCCATAGCTGTCCCGTTTCTTTGCGGAGTCGCGAGTCGTTTTTGCTACCCCCACTCTATACCCTGATGACACAGCGGCAACCAAGGCTGTAGTGGAAGGGGCGATTGGCAAGGTGCTCAAATGCTCGGCTGCTTAGATAGCTCGCAGATCAAAAAAGCGCGGGGCCGGTTCGATTCCGACCCCGCGCTCTGCGTTGGTGCGTTGTTGTTCGGCCTAGCCCAGCAGGCTTAAGCCCACGGAGACAAACGCCAGGATAACGCCGACGATGGACTCGCCACCGAGCAGGCCGCTGGCGACAACCAGACCCTGCTCCTGGAGGGCGGCGTCCTTGGCGGCCTTTTCCTCGTCCGAAAGACCGGCCTCGGCGTCGCGGTGTGCGGCCCACTTGTCGTAGGCGAGCTTGACGCAGGAGCCCAGGAATGCCGTGAGTGACATGTAGAACGGCAGGTACACGCCCAGGCCGATCATCATGGCCGGAATGCCGAGCCAGTACATGACGATGCCGGCGATAAAGCCGCCAACGAACCACGGCACGCTCGGGATGCCCGAGACCATGGTGGCGACCACGCTTGCCTGCGCGGCAACAAAGCTCTTGTCGGGGCCGAAGGCGTCCGGGCCATAGGCGGTGACGAGCGCGACCATGACGGCGGCGGCGACCAGGGCGCCCACGATGCCGCCGATGGCCTGGCCGATCCACTGCGCACGCGGGTTGGTGCCCAGCACGGCGCCGGCCTTAAAGTCGTTCATGACGTCGCCCGCAAGGCCGCACGCCACGGCCACGATACCGGCGATAAAAAACAGCTTGACCTGTGCGAGCTGCGCGAAGGCTGCCACGATGAGCATGACGATGAGGCCGAAGATCTCCATGGGGTCGATGCCCGTCTGGCCGCAGCTCTGAGCGCTCATGATGGTGGTGACAAAGGTGAACAGCGTGACGATGACGGCCGGAACGGGGCCAAGATCGAGCACGATGGCGACGATCACGGCGATGGCGGCAGCGCCCAGGCCGATGATGCCGGCGTCGAGCTTAAGGGAGCCCGAGATGAGCGACTGCTCGTCGGTATCGGTGGAGCTGTCGGCGGCGAGGCCACGGACGATGCCGGCGACCTGCGGCAGGATGTCCTTAAGGACGACGGCGACGCCAAAGCCCATCATGAGGCCCATTCCTAAGGACTTGACAATGCCCTGTGCAGTCATAACGTCGAACAGGCTGGCAGCGGTGCCGCCGACGATGATGCCAAAGTTACCCAGCAGCGCACCGGCAAACCAGAAAGCGACCGGAGCGAAGCCCACGAGGAAGCCGACGGAGAGCAGCATAGGCGAGTTGTAGATGCCAAAGGTCACGCCGGGGATGTTGAGCGTGCACAGCATGCTGGGCACAATGCCCAGGGCGTCGCGCAGCACGCTATAGATGCCGGCAAGGGCCATGGAACCAAAGAGCTGCTTGCCGGTCTTGCCGCCAGCCTCGGTCGCGCGCAAGGTCTGAGCTGCGGCGTTGCCGGTGGGGAACTCAAGCGCGGCGTCCACGATAAAGTGACGGTGGATAAGCGCTGTGGCCAGCAGGCCCAGGATGGTGCCGGCGAGTGCCACGATAAACATGTCGAGCCAGCTGATCTGGTCGGCATGGCCCAGCATCCAGGCGCCCGGGATGGTAAACGCCAGACCGCCGGCGACCATGGCGCCCGCGGACATGATGGTGTGGGTGACGTTGGCCTCGTTGAGGCTGGCGTTGCCCATGAGCTTAAGGAAGAATAGCGAGATGACGGCAGCGAAGACGATCGGCCAGGGGAGCGCGCCCATCTTGAGGGCGGTGTAGGCCGAGCTTGCCGTGATAATCACGCAGCCAAGGACGCCGATGATGACGCCGCGCAGCGTGAGTTGCCCGCGCATCGAGGCGCGGTTCGAGGGATTGCTCATATAGAACTCCTTTGCGTATATCCGCTTCCCCCGGGAGCGCCGCAACGGATACGGCGCGGGAAGTCGGGTTACCAAGGGCCGCCGCGTGAGCTCACATGCGACCGCGCACCAGTATAGCCGCACAGCAGCTCATTTGGAGCTTTTTTAGCTACCCCAAGCGATGATTATTCTGGGACGGGGATTTAAAAACCATTGTGTACCTAATAATTTTTGAATCCCCGTCCCAGAATAATCATCGGGATATACTGCTGGGCAGACGAAAGGAGCGCTGACGATGCTTAATGGGTGCGCATATATATTGACGGTCGACGTGGGCAATACGTTCATTTGCTTTGGCCTGTTTGCAGAGGACTCGGCCGCGGCGCAGGAATGTCCGCTTGCGACGTGCGAGATCACCACACCGTCGAGCATCACGGCAGACGAGGCGCGCATGCGTCTCGTGCAGGTCATGGCCGCACTGGCAGCCGATGCGGGCATGCCGGGTGCGCTTGTGCCCGCGGCTGCCGTGCTGAGCTGCGTGGTCCCGGTGCTCGAGCGCCCGTGGAAGGCGGCGCTTTCCCGCACCTGCAAGGGGCGCGTGCTCACCGTGGGGCCGGGCCTCAAGACCGGCATGCCCGTCCACTACGACGACCCGGCCGAGATCGGCCCCGACCGCATCGCCGACGCCGTGGCGGCCCGTGCCGTCTACGGCTCTCCGTGCATTGTGATCGACCTGGGCACTACGACCAATATCGAGGTCATCGATGCGCGCGGTACCTTTGTCGGCGGCGTCATCGCGCCGGGTCTGGTGCTCGGCGCCCGCTCGCTCTCGGCCGCTGCGGCGCGTCTGCCGCAGGTCGAGCCCTCGGCGCCTACACACGTCATCGGCCGTAACACGCGCGAGGCGATGCGCTCGGGCGTGGTTTTGGGCGAGGTGGCCCGCATCGACGGCATGCTCGACATGGTGCTCGCCGAGATGCGTGCGACCAAGGCCGCGGGGGAGGGCGATGTGCCCATCGTCATTACCGGCGACGATGCCGAGGCGCTCGCGGCACTGGTCGGCCATAACCTGACGGTAGACGACACGCTGACGCTGCGGGGTCTCGCCGAGCTCTACCGCATCAACCAAAAGCCCCGCCGCGTGTAAAAGCGAGGGCGCCGGTGGTACAAACGCCCCCACCTTTCACCTGCTACAATGGGTCAAACTATTGCGATTACGGAGGTGTCTGCCATGTCGGACGATCGTCATCAAACTTCGTCAGGCAAGCGCCTGGACGTCATTAGCTGGGACGAGTTCTTTATGAGCGTGGCTATTGCCGCGCAGCGGCGCAGCAAGGACCCCAACACGCAGGTGGGTGCGTGCATCGCCAGCACCAACCACCGCATCCTTTCGGTGGGCTACAACGGTACACCCTCGGCGCTCAACGACGACTTTTTCCCGTGGGGTACGAGTGACGACCCGCTGCAGGACAAGCACAACTACGTGGTCCATGCCGAGGCAAACGCTGTGCTCAACTACCGTGGCTCGCTCAAGGACCTCGAGGGTTCCACGGTCTACGTCACGCTGTTCCCGTGCCACGACTGCGCCAAGATTTTGGCGCAGGTGGGCGTGGGCGAGGTTGTCTACCTGGACAACAAATACGCCGATACCGACGACGGCCGCATCAGCCGCCGCATCCTCGACTCCTGTGGCATCAGCTACCGTCAGGTTATCGTCGATGTCCATATCGGCACCGAGGGGCAGGCTCAGCAGTAGCGCGTGGCAACGCCGGCTGGCAACAAAAAGCAGCTAAAAGAGCCCCGTCCCAAATTGACTACTCGTGAAAGTCGCGTCTGCGCGCATGGACGGCTCGTGAGCGGGTACATGGCTGTAGTAACATAGCTTCTGTCCGCGGGCACGCCCGCGTTATTGTGAGAAAGGAGCCCCTGTGGCTGTTAACGAAGAGCTGCTTAAGAAGGTTCTTGAAGAGATTCGCCCCAACCTGCAGGCCGACGGCGGCGATATGGAGTATGTGGGCGTTGACGACGAGGGCGTCGTCAAGCTGGAGCTGCAGGGCGCTTGCGCCGGCTGCCCCATGAGCTCGCTGACCCTGTCCATGGGCATTGAGCGCATCCTGAAGGAGCATGTGCCCGGCGTTACCCGCGTCGAGCAGGTCAATGCCTCCGGCGAGACCGACGACCTGTACGACGAGTACGCGCCGTTCTAAGATGCGAAAGCTGCGGACGGCATGCTCCGCATAGACGTTACGCCCAGATATGCGGCTGCGAGCGCAAGGCCCGCGGCCGCATTTGTATGTAGGGAGTAGGAGGGTCGACATGCTCAACGACTTCTACCATATGCTTGATCCCGTCGCGTTTTCGGCGGGGCCCATCACGATTTACTGGTATGGTCTGGCCTATGTGGTCGGCGCCCTGCTCACGGCGGTCGTCATGTACCGCACACAGCGTCGCTGGGGCTTTAACATTACGATTGACGACCTGACGAGTGTCGTGGTCGGCGTGGTCTTTGGCCTCATTATCGGTGCACGCCTGTTCTATGTTGTCTTTTACGGTGATGGTTACTACTGGGCGCATCCGCTCGAGATCTTTGCCACCAACGAGGGCGGCATGAGCTTCCATGGCGGCTTGGTGGGCGGCATTATCGGCGGCATCATCGTGTGCCGCATGTACAAGCTCGACGCCTGGACCATCGCCGACCTTGCCGTTATCGGTGCTCCGCTGGCGCTGTGCCTGGGTCGCTGCGCCAACTTCGTGAACGGCGAGCTTTGGGGCAAGCCGACCGATCTGCCTTGGGGCGTGGTCTTCGGCGGCACCGCGGGCGATATGCCGCGTCACCCCTCCCAGCTCTACGAGGCATTTCTTGAGGGCATCGTGCTCTTTTGCATTCTGCAGGTGCTCAGCCGCAAAAAACCGCTGCTGCCCCAGGGCACGTTTATGGGCGTGTTCGTAGTGGGCTACGGCATCGTCCGTTTCCTCGTCGAGTTTGTGCGCGTGCCCGATGCGCAGCTGGGCTATCTGCTGGGCGGCGTCATCACCATGGGTCAGCTGCTGAGCCTGCCGCTCGTAATCGCGGGTCTGGCGCTCGTCATCTTTGCCCGCCGACGCAACCAACCCCAGCACATCTACCTCGACGCCTAACCACCACAAAGGGGACAGGCATTTGTGGTGGTCTGCTGGGCAACGATGACAGAACCGTAACGTTTTCCCAGATAAAACATGCCAAAATAAACCTGTCTCTTTTTGGTAGGTTTCTAGAAAGGCTTTCGGACTGTGAAAGATTCCGACCTCTCCACAACGGCTGCGCGCGACGCTGCCCGCATCGTCTGGTTTAAGCGCTACCCCGCCAAGCAGACGCTCATCGCATTTTTGCTCGCGCTGTTGGCGACCACGGCGTTTTCCATCGATCCCGCCCCGGTGTCGAGCAACGCAGTTTTGGCAATCGATCCAAAGGCTTCGGGCATGCTTTACGTGTGCTACGAGGTACTCCTCTCGTTTGCCGGTCATACCGACGCGGTCATGCTGCTCGCGCTTGCCTGCCTGCTCACGCTGCCGTTTCGCTACGTGTTCTTTGGCCGCGGCGACGCCTGGCGTCCCTCGGTGATCCTTCCGTCGCTGTTCTTTGCCGTCTGCATGGTGTTTGGCCGCAGCTACGACCTCACCGATTCGGCCGAGATTGTCCTTGGCGACAAGGCCCGCATCATCTGCGCCTGGATTGGCGGCGCGGGCTGGATGCTCCTGGCGGTCGTTGCCTTCTACCTTGCCTTTGAGTGTCTAGATTGGCTGAGCTCTCGGCGCATTCCGTTTTCCGAAGCGCACTTTGGCCGCATATGGCGCGTGGCCCATGCCGTGCTCTCGGTCCATCCCTTTGCCGGGCCCTTCCTGGTGCTTATGATCGTCTGGGCGCCCACGCTCATCGCTTCGCTGCCCGGCCTTTTTATGGGAGATACGGGTGCGCAGATTCGCCAGTGGTTCAACTACCCCAACGGCACGAGTGACTACCTGCGTCTGCTCAATCCCAATGTGTTGCTCAATGGGCATCACCCCGTGGTGCACACGGCTATCATCGGTTCGTGCGTCCAGCTGGGGCTTTCACTTTTCAACAGCGCCAACGCAGGTCTTGCCATCTACACCTGCGCTCAGTTTGTCATTACGGCCGCCTGCATGGCCTACTCCATTTCGTCGTTGCGCAAGCTGGGCGTGAGCCTGCCGGTCCGCGGCGTGATCTTGCTGTTCTTTGTGTTAATGCCCATGTTCTCCAACTACGCGGCCCTGCTTACTAAAGATGTGCTGTTTGCCGACGCGTTTTTGGTGCTGTTGGTGCAGACCGTGAAGCTCGTGGCCTGCGACCTGCCCCGTCGCGATGCCAATGCCGAGCGTGCGGGCGAACAGAGGCCCGTACTCTTTGCGCGCCATGACTGGCTGCTGCTCACCCTGGGCGCCATGGGCTCCACGTTTCTGCGCAACGGCGGCCTGGTGTTCCCCCTGGCGGCATGCGTAATCGCGGCGGCGTTTTGCGCATGGGACGCGCATGTGGCTCATCGTGCAGCCAAGCAGGCTAGTGCTGCGCCTTCGGGTGCCATCCCGCGTTTCCGCTGGGTGGGAGTTCTTGCGGTGCTTGCACTCTGCCTTGCCTCTAATATGTACTTCACCAAGGTCTTTATGCCGGCGCACGACATCACGCCTGGTTCCAAGCGCGAAATCCTCTCGATTCCGTTCCAGCAGACGGCTCGCTTCGTCCAAAAGCACGACGGCCTCAACTCGGGCGTCAACCCCACGGTTAAGGAGGACGGCACCATCGTGGAGGCTCCTTGCGACGGCTTGGTGACCGATGAAGAGCGTACCGTGATCGACCGTGTGCTCAAGTACGAGAATCTGGGCCGCCGTTACAACCCGGATAAGTCGGACGCCGTCAAAAATTGCTTTAACGAGTACGCCTCGCAGGAGGACATCGAGGCCTATTTTGAGGTGTGGGCCCAGATGTTCAAAAAGGATCCCGAGTGCTATATCTCGGCGCTCATCAATAACTACTACGGCTACTTCTATCCGAGCGCCCGCGATGCGTGGGTCTACAGCACGGCGCGTAGTGCCGAGATTATGGCACGCCCCGATAATCTCAAGTACTTCGACTTCCATCCGGCCGATAGCAAGATCGTGCGCTGGTGCGACCACCTGATCAACCTGTATCGCGTGGCAGTACAACGCATCCCGTTTATCTCACTCACCATGAGCTCGGCCACCTATGTGTGGATCATGATCGCCGTGGTGGTCTATCTGCTACGTCGTCATTCGTGGCGCGGGCTGGCCATTTGGGTGCCGCTGCTGGGCGTGCTCGCCGTGTGCCTGATCGGTCCCTGCAACGGCTCGACCTACATGCGCTACCTGTATCCGGTCATCGCCTGCATGCCCTTTGCCATCGGCGCCACCATCACCCGCAGCGACCTCCTCTGGTCCTAACTTGGTGCAAAGGGGACAGGTTACTTTGCACCAAGGGGCTGCATCATCACGACGCCTTCATTTTGGGGTTTATCTCGCAGGCCAGTAGGTATATCATAACGACGTTTGTTTATATTGCCCGGGCATCTGCGCTGGGCTTTAGGTCGAAACCGATAGGAGACACGTATGTCCGGACACTCTAAGTGGGCCACAACCAAGCATCGTAAGGGCGCGCAGGACGCCAAGCGTTCCGCCCTCTTCTCCAAGCTCAGCCGCAACATCACCGTTGCTGCCCGCCTCGGCGGCGACCCGCTGCCCGAGAACAACGCCAGCCTCGCTGCTGCCGTCGCCAAGGCCAAGGCTCAGTCCATGCCTAAGGACAAGATCAAGTCCGCTATCGACAAGGCCTTTGGTTCGGGTGCCGACGCCGCCGTCTACGAGAACATCGTGTACGAGGGCTACGGTCCCGCCGGTGTCGCCGTCTACGTCGACTGCCTGACCGACAACCGCAACCGTACCGCCGCTGATGTCCGTTCTGCCTTCTCCCACGCTGGCGGCAACCTGGGCACCTCCGGCTCCGTCGCCTTCCAGTTTGAGCGCAAGGGTCAGATCGTCGTCGCCAAGGAGATCCTGGACGAGAGCGCCAAGAAGGAGACCATGATCGCCAACGGTGCCGCCGGTGACGAGGATGAGTTCATGATGGCCATCGCCGAGGCCGGTGGCGAGGACTACGAGGACGCCGGCGAGGAGTGGATCGTCTGGACTGCTGCTAACGAGGTCATGGCTGTCTCCAAGGCACTCGAGGAGCAGGGCGTCCAGGTCAAGGGTTCCGAGACCACCATGGTTCCGACCACCCCGACCGAGGTCTCCGGCGCCGACGCCAAGAAGGTCCAGCGCCTCATCGATCGCCTTGAGGAGCTCGACGACGTCCAGGACGTCTACAGCACCATGGACATGACCGACGAGGTCATCGCTGCCCTCGAGGAGGAGTAGCGCCTGCACGGGTTAAGCCGTGCATATCTGGGCATAATGAAGCGAGCATGCAAGCCTCGTGGAGTAGATGAGCCGGATCCGCGTGCGTAGAGCATCGGACCCGGCTTTTTTATAATGATGCGAACCGTTTTGCATTTCGAGAGCCGAGATTTGAAGGGAGCGCCGCGTGCGCGTACTCAAACGAGCCCTAGCGATCGTGTATCTTGCCGCCGCCATCGTGGCGCTGGGTACGCTTGTCTGCCAGTTCTGGGGACCGTATACGTATCGCTTTATGCTGCTGTTGCGTGACACCATGCCTCGCGTTGTCGTTACGGTGTGCGCCGCCATCGTGGCACTTGGCGTGCTCGTCGGGTTTTTCCGCCTGATGTTTGCGCGTCGCGAGCCGTCCTGCGTGCATCCGGCGGGGGAGCGCAATATCGAGGTCACGCTCGCAGCGCTTTCCTCGTGCGCCCGTGCCGCGGCGGAGTGCGACGATCGCGTAATGGTTGAGCATATCGAGGCGCGCGTTCAAGGCTCCGACGAGTCGCGCGTTCGATTTAAGGTCGAGGCCATCGCGCTCGATGATAAGGACGTTGCCGCTCTTGCCACCTCGATGCAGCAGCGCATCGAGAAGGCTTGCGACACCATGCTCGGCACGCCGGGCACGACCGCGCGCGTCCGTTTTTTGCCGTCCAAGACTACCGTCCAGACCGTGGAGGTTTCCGGTGAGTGATACCAACCAAGACAAGACCGCCCGCACGCCGCGCCTGACGATTGACCAGAGCGCCGCGCCGGCGGGCGAGTCCGCCGACACCAAGCCCGAGGCCGGCGAGCAGCACGATAGCGCCGCCAACGACTTTGACGAGGCCATGGGCCTCATCAAAGGTACGGGCGCCGCTATCTGGAGCTATGCCGTGCGCCACCCCAACACTACGCTCGGCGCCGTGGCAGGCTTTATCCTCGCCGTGCTGGTGCTTACGTTGGGCCTGTGGGACACGCTCGTCATCGCATTCTTTGTGCTGATCGGCGCCGTGATCGGCCAGATCCGCGACGGCGAGAACGGTATTGTCAACTTCTTCGGCCGTCTGTTTAGCGGCCGCTAATACGTATTCGACTGTCGCATCCGCGGCAGGCATAAGGAGGAACCATGGCTTTTAACACGAAGGTCGATGTGGCCGATACCGAGCTCGAGGAGAATGGGGCGGTCGTCGCCGAAGCCGAGGATGTAGAACTCGAAGGCCAGTCTCTCGCCGAGACAGAGACCGAGTCCGATGCGGACGAGGACGACGAGGAAGCGGACGAGTCCGAGGACTCGCTGACCTATTCCAACGGCGTGATCGAGAAGATCGTTGCCATGGCCACCCGCGAGGTTCCGCACGTTCTGGGCATGAAGGGCAACCTCATGCACTTTGTGCAGGAGCAGTTTGGCGCCGAGAACCTCACCAAGGGCGTTACGGTCGAGGTCACCGACGACAACCGCGTGGTCGTCAACATTTCGGTCATCATCGAGTACGGTGCCTATGCGCCCGCAATTTTCGACGACGTTAAGGCACGCGTGACCGAGCGCTTGGCTGCGATGACCGGCTTGGAGGTGGCAGGCGTCAATCTGCGCATCGAGGACGTCATTACCCCCGAGGAGTACGAGCACCGCACCAGCCAGCACGAGTAACCTACCAAAAAGGGATAGGTTTGTTTTGGCAGGTTTTATCTGCGGAAACGTTAAACGGCCGGCCGTTTTTTGTATGCCCCCGATGAAGGCATGCCGCTCGTCAAATGAGGGGTTGCAATCGTCGCGTACCGCGTTACCCTAATGGGCGCATTGTTTCCAAATTGTTAACGAAGGGTTGCCGTAATGGCTGACGTGCACGAGACAGCAAGCAAGGCATGGGCGATTGAGGCCGCTGCGGCGGAGGCGGCATCGCGCGCTGCCGAGGAGGTACATCGTCCTCCCGTGGTGCCGATGGAGCGCGTGGTCGATCGCGATGTTATCGAGCGGGGCGAGCGTGCCGGCCGCAAGCGCAGCCAGGAGCCGGGCTTTCCGCGCTTTTTTGCCGAGCTCAATTTGGGCCTGATCCTCACGGCCTTTGCCATCGTTGCGTTTAAAACTCCTAATCACTTCGCCTTTGGCGGCACCTCAGGCGTATCGGTCATTCTTTCCACGTTGTTCCCGACCCTGCCCGTCGGTGTCTTTATGTGGATCATCAACGCGGTCCTCGTCGTTCTGGGCTTTATCTTTTTGGAACGCAAAGCGATTCTTTGGAGCGTCTTCGCCTCGTTTGCGCTTTCTGCCTACGTCTCGCTGTTCGAGCTCTTTATTCCGACCGATGTCTCTCTGACGGGTGATATGTGGCTCGACCTATGCTTTGCCGTCATCTTACCGGCGCTGGGCAGTGCCATCGTCTTTGACATTGGCGCCTCGACGGGCGGTACCGACATCCTTGCCATGATCCTCAAGCGCCGTACGACGCTCGAGATCGGCCGCGCTCTGCTCTTGGTCGATATCGGCATCGTGACCATCGCGGCCTTCTTGTACGGCCCGCGCGTCGGTCTGTACTGCGTGCTCGGCCTGTTTGCCAAGACGCTCGTGGTCGATAAGGCCATCGAGAGCATCCATCTGCGCAAGGTCTGTACCGTCATTTGTTCCGAGCCGCGTAAGGTCGAGGAGTTTATCGTCAAGCACCTCAACCGCACGGCAACTATCAGCCGCGGCTACGGTGCTTTCTCGGGCAAGTGCGTGACGGTGATTATGAGCGTGCTGAGTCGTCGCGAGGCCGTGCAGCTGCGACGCTATGTCCGTGATATCGATCCGGATGCGTTTATCACGATCGTCGACAGCTCCGAGATTGTGGGCAAGGGCTTCCGCGGCACGAATTAGCGCGGACGTACTCTTCGAATCATTGAATATAGCCGCCTACGCTGCAAATCGGTCATCTTGGAGTATTTGTCCCCACATTGGGCGATAATGTTGCCAAAGACATCGTTTGCGGTCCAGGTGATTCGCTCTTGATACGAAGGGATGATTTCGATGTTCTGTTCGCAGTGTGGCGCCCCCATGGGCGATAACGACAAGTTCTGCGGCGTGTGCGGTGCTCCCAATGCCGGTGCCGCCGACCCCGCTCCGCAAGCTCAACCTCAGCCGCAGCCGTTCGTTGCACCCCAGCCGGCTATGAACGTGCCCAAGGGCTGCATGGCGCAGGCCTTCAACGACATGATTAAGGTTCCCGGCGCCCTGGTTCGCGTATGTCAGATTGCATTTTTGCCGGCGCTGATCTGCGTCGTGTCGGTGCTGGTGCTGTTTATCCCCGTTATCGGTGGCATCGCGGCGGCCATTGGCTTTTTGCTCGCTTACGTGGCAAGCGTGTGCGGTGCCGGCTTTGCTATCGAGTGGGGTCGCGACCTGTCGCTCAAGGATGATAACGGCATGGAGCGTCCGCTGCTGCGCTCGACCTCGTTTGGATTGGGCTTTTTCTCTTCTGTCATTACCGGTGTGCTCGAGTTCGTTGCCATTATCCCAGTGATCGGCGTGATCTTCTCGGCTATCGAGAGCGTCGTGATCGGCGCCGTCGGCTCGTACTATTACTACGGTTCGAGCGGTCTCGAGGGCGCGCTCATCGGCTCGATGGGCCTGCTTGTCTTTGCCCTGATCGTGTCGGTGGTACTGGGCATCTTCTTTAAGATGTTTGGTGATGCTGCCGTGATGCACTTTGCCGTCGTCGGGCGCGTGGAGAGCGCGTTCTCGCTCGAGAAGGTTTGGAAGTCCTATAAGGCCAACCTGGGCAAGCTGTTCTGTGCCTCGATTCTTCCCGAGTTTTTGACGGGCATCGTGTCGAACATCATCACGTGGATCTTCACTGCCATCTTTGGCTTTATCGCTGCGCTGGGAATTAGCAGCTACGGCTATTACGGCTACTATTCTCGCCCGTCGGGTATCGAGGCAATCATCGAGGGCGGCGGCATCGTGCTCATACTGTTCTTGATGATCGTTGCCTTTGTCACGGTGTTCCTGGTTGTGTTTGGCAAGATGCTCAAGTATCGCGCCGTTGGCTATTGGGCGGCACGTCATGCCAGCGAGTGGGCCGACGAGGATGCCGACGATGTCCTGACGTTTGTGCTTCCGGGTGAGAAGAAGCCTGCTCCTGCGGGCTTCAATCCCATGGCCTCCGCTGGTGCTGCTCCTGCACCTGCTCCGGCGCCGGCACCCGCACCTGCCCCGGCTCCCGCACCTGCGCCTGAGGCCACGCCTGCGGAGCCCGATTGGACTGCCGTCGCCACGCCGGCTGACGAGACCAATGCTGCCGACCAGCCGCAGGCCAATCCTGCCGACAACAATCAAGCAGAGTAACGCTGTATATAAAGGCACCTTGAGCACCTTGGCTCGGGGTGCCTTTTCGGTACTGTTGAGCAAAAAACGGTTACGGAACAGATTCCTAAAAAATAGGCAATGTTACGCAACAACAACTCGGCTATTGTTGAGAACATAGACGCGTAAGGTTTAGAGGCGTCTAGCGCCTTAGGAAAAGGAGAGGGTTATGCTCTGTCCTACTTGTGGTTCTCCCATTTCGGATGATGCCAAATTCTGCCCTGTTTGCGGATCCGCTGTTGGTGCCGCTTCTGCCGCTCCGGCCCCGCACCGGCAGCGCCCGTAGCCCCAGCCTGCTCCGACCCAGGCTGTTCAGCCTGTGCCCCAGCCTCAGCAGCAGTACACCGGTCAGTACGCTCAGCAGCCTGCTGGTGCCCCGATGGTCTTTGGCCCCGTTAAGGCCGACCGTGACGTGATCGGCTGGCTCCTGCTTTCCATTGTGACCTGTGGTATCTATTCGTATTACTTCCTCTATTGCCTCGCCCGCGACATCAATGTCATGTGCCAGGATGACGGCGATTACACACCGGGTCTGGCAGAATTCATCCTGCTGTCGTTTGTGACCTGCGGCTTCTACGGACTCTACTGGTACTACAAGATCGGCAACCGTCTGCAGGCTAACGCTCCTCGCTACGGCCTGGTGTTCCAGGAGAACGGCACCACCGTTCTCATGTGGCACATTGTCGGCGCGCTGCTGTGCGGCCTTGGTCCCATCTTTGCTATGAACATCATCATCAAGAACACCAATGCCCTGGCAACGGTGTACAACACCCGTCTTGGCGCTCGTGCTTAACGATAAGGACGGCGTGAACGGTCTCCAGGGACATAAGGGAGCGGCGGAGCTGATCCGCCGCGCCCTTTCTTGCATCGGCGTGCTGTTTGTTGCCTGGCTCGCGCTCTACTTGCTCGATATCGGCTGTGTCTTCCGGTTGATGACGGGCATCCCCTGTCCGGGATGCGGCATGACGAGGGCGTGGTTGGCGGCGCTACGCCTCGATTTCGCGGCGGCCTTTGCCTACCATCCGCTGTTTTGGGTGGTGCCGATTGCGTTTGCGCTCGCGTTTGTGCGTGAGGGGGTGGCATCGAGCAAGCTAAAGCGTGGTATCGATATTGCGGTTACCGTGTTGTGCGTCCTGGTCGTCGCCGTATGGATCGGGCGCCTCATCAATCCGGCAGATGCCGGTCTGCTCTTTGGCGGCCACGCTCCCGCTGGTGTTCCCAACGACATCATTCACCTCGAACCCCCACGCTGGTTTACCATCCTTCGCTCTTGCCTGTCGTGACGGAGGACGCGCTAGAAAAGCGGTCGACACACAAGCGGGGGCGAACGTTGAG
>CABVDE010000010.1 GCA_902496945.1 uncultured Collinsella sp. | reverse complement strand
AGGCGGCATAGACCTTCTGGTCATGCCGCCGTAGCTGAAAGGCAGATTGCCGCTCTGGCGGGTTTGCAGCGTCAAGTAGTTACGCGGTTTGTAAAACCGCGTAACTACAAAGCGTCAGCGCAGCGCTTGCAAATATGAGCGTGGCCGTTGTACTCACCGACGGTGGTGCGGTAGTTCCAGCAACGGTCGCAGCACTCACCCTCGGCAGCCTCGATGGCAACGGAGAGCTCCTCGCCCTGGCCCAGCTCAACATCGGAGACGATGTAGAACTCGGCCAGGTCGACCGCCTTGTCGCCGGTCAGCAGCGCGTACATCTCGGCGGGAACGACCGCCTTGACGCGGACCTGCTGGCTCTTGGTAAAGGTGCCGGCGGAGCGGGCGTCCTCAAGGGCCTTGGTCACGGCGCTACGGAGTTCGAGCGAAGCCTCGAGCACGCCCTCAAACTCATTGGCCTCGTCAACCGAGATGGGCGACTTGTACCAATCGAGCAGCGCGGCGTACTTCTGGTGATCGACGCAGCCGGCGGGCGCATAGGCCATAGCCTCGTCGACCGTGTAGGACAGGATCGGCTGCAGGTCGCGCATGAGCATCGAGAAGAGCTCGGCCAGCACGGTTTGGGCGCTGCGACGCTCGAGCGAGCCGGGCTTGTCGCAGTACAGACGGTCCTTCAGGGCGTCGAGGTACACGTTAGAGAGCTCGGTAACCACGAAGTCGTAGAGCGCACGGTAGGCGCGCGGGAACTCGTAGCTGGCATAGGCGTCGTCGACCTCGGCCTGGACCTGGGTCAGGCGGGCAACCATGAGCTTGTCGAGCGGCAGCAGCTCGGCAAAGGCGACGCCGTCAGTGTCGGGCTCAAACTGACCCTCGAGCTCGGAGAGCAGGAAGCGCAGCGTGTTGCGGAAACGACGGTAGGCATCGGACGTACGAGCAAGGATCTCGTGGTCGATGGACACGTCAGAGCTGGTGTCGACGGAGGCGACCCACAGACGGATGATGTCGGCGCCCATCTCGTCGCAGACCTTGTTGGGGTCGATGACGTTGCCGAGCGACTTGGACATCTTGCGGCCCTGGCCATCGAGCGTGAAGCCCTGCGAGACGACCGCCTTGTACGGAGCGTGGCCGTTGGCACCAACCGAGGTAAGCAGCGAGCTCTGGAACCAACCGCGGTGCTGGTCGGAGCCCTCGAGGTACACATCCGCCGGGTACTCGAGCTCGGGACGGTACTCGCAGACGGCCTTCCAGGAAACACCGGAGTCCCACCACACGTCGAGAATGTCCTTATCGGCCTTGAGGTGATGGCCGCCGCACTTGGGGCAGACGCATGCCTCGCCCAGGTAGCTCTCGGGAGCGTCGGTGAACCAGGCGTCGGAGCCCTTCTCGTGGAAGAGCTTGATGACGGCGTCGAGCGTGGCGTCGTTCATGACCTTCTCGCCGCAGTCGGCGCAGGTGTAGCTCGGGATGGGCACACCCCAGTTGCGCTGGCGGCTGATGCACCAGTCGGGACGCTGCTCGACCATGGTGCCGATGCGGTTTGCCGCGTGGGCCGGATACCACTTGACGTTCTCGCGGACCTCTTTGCCGGCCTGCTCGCGCAGACCGGTCTTGTCCATCGAGACAAACCACTGGTCGGTAGCACGGAAGAGCACCGGGTGCTTGCAGCGCCAGCAGTGCGGATAGCTGTGCGTGATCTTCTTCTCGAGGACCAGGGTGCCGCGCTCGCGCAGGAACTCGATAATGTGCGGGTTGGCCTCGTCGGTGTCCATACCGCTGAAGGGGCCACCAGTGCCAAACTCCTCGCCGGTATAGAACTTGCCGTCGTCATCGACCGGCATGCAGATGTCGGTGATGCCCTCCTTGAGGCAGGCAAAGTAGTCGTCGACGCCGTGGCCGGGCGAGTTGTGGACGATACCGGTACCGTCATCGACACCGACGTAATCGGCCAGCAGCGCCACGCCCTCAACGCCATCAAAGATCGGCTGCTTGTAGTGAATGTGGTGGAAGGTCTCGGCGGGAACCACGTAGGGCTTGCCGTCGACCATGACCGGGGTGTACTCCCAGCCAAACTCCTCGCAGCACTTGGGAGCCAGGTCCTCGAGCATGACCTCGGCGCGACCATCGTGCTCAACGGCGACATATGCGGCGCCTGGCTTGAGGGAAACGGCCTGGTCGGAGGGGATGGTCCACGGCGTGGTCGTCCAGATGATGAAGTCGACCGGGCCATCGAAGTTCTCGAGGCCGGCGGGCTTGGAGGTCATCTCAAAGCGCACGAAGACGGAGGGGCTCGTCTCATCGGAATACTCGATCTCAGCCTCGGCGAGCGCGGTGTGGCAGTGCTTGCACCAGTGAACCGGCTTGTGGCCGCGATAGATCATGCCCTTGTCGAACATGGCCTTGAAGACCTCGATGTCGGCGGCGTCATGCTGGTGATAGAGCGTCAGATACGGGTTGTCCCAGTCGCCAAGCACGCCCAGGCGACGGAAGCCGGCCTTCTGCAGCTCGATGTTCTCGACAGCGAACTTATTGCAAAGCTCGCGGATCTTAGCCGTGGAGGTCTGGTTGAACTTCTCGGTGCCGAGCTTCTCCTCGACCTTGTGCTCAATCGGCTGACCGTGGCAGTCCCAACCGGGGACATAGGGAACCTCATAGCCCTGCATCATCCAGTAACGGTTGATCATGTCCTTAGAGATCTTGTTCATGGCGTGGCCGATGTGGATCGGACCGTTGGCATACGGAGGGCCGTCGTGCAGCACGAACTTCTTGTGACCCTTGTTCTTCTTTAGAACTTGCTCGTAGACCTTGTTGTCCTGCCAGTCCTTGAGTCGCTTGGGCTCGGACTTGGAAAGACCGGCACGCATGGGAAAACCGGTCTTGGGCAGATTCATCGTCTGCTTGTACTCGTTTGCCACGGTACCCCTTTCTTGTCATGGGCGCGCACGCCCTCTGGGCACCAAAAAAGCGCCCGTCCCTGCAAGCTGGGACGAAGCGCCACAAGACAGGCAGTCTGCCCGTAAAAGCTCTTCGCTTAACCACCCAGCTTAGATGCCCTCGCCCGCGTCGCCGCGCGCTCGCATCCGTTACTCGGCTGGCCTGTATCGACGACCATCTCGGCGATATCTACTAAGACGTGCCTGCGCGGCACGTCCGTTGGGACCGCAGCTCCGGGGTGATTTTCATCGGTCGCATGCACGGGTTCTCAGCGCTCCCCGCTCTCTGTAGCATGCGGACGGCCGACTACTCGTCCCCATCAACGCTTATGCGGAGTATGCTAGCACGTTCCGCGCCGACGAAAAACCCTCAACACTGGTTTTATACGTTCGGAATTTTGGTTTGAAATTCTCGCGACTGATGCGGCCGCATTGGAGCAAAATACCTGAAAGCACTTTATCGAACGAAAGAAGGCTACTATGCGCACCATCGGAATGAGCGACTACACCGTTGGCGAGGATTGCTTTACCGAGCTGCCCGCCGCACTGGCCGAATATGGAGCGACGAAGGTCGCCATCATTGGCGGCAAGCGCGCACTGGCTGCAGCGCTGCCCGGCATTGAGGCGGCACTTGAGGGCACCGACGTCGAGGTACTGGAGACGCGCGTCTACGGTACCAACAGCACGCGTGCCAATATCGCCAAGGTCGTGAACTCCCCCGCCTGCCAGGAAGCCGACGTGCTTATCGCCTGTGGCGGCGGCAAAGCGCTCGACACCGTCAAGACGGCTGCCATCGAGCTCAAGAAGATCGTCTTTACCGTGCCGACGATCTGTTCCAATTGCTCGGCTGCGACCGCCATTGCGGTTGTCTACAACGATGACGGTTCGCTCGAGGGCTATTCGTACCCCAACCGCCCCGCGCACATCTTCATCAACCCCAAGATCATCGCCGAGGCTCCGGCGGAGTACTTCTGGGCCGGCGTGGGCGATGCCCTGTCCAAGCAGCCCGAGGTCGAGTATGCCACGAGCGCCGGTAACCTGGAGCACACCGCAGGCCTTGGCCTTGCGCTTGCCCACACCTGCTCCGAGCCCCTGTTTACCTATGGCGTCCAGGGTCTTGAGGACGTGCGCGAGAACCTGTCGAGCGAAGCCGTCAAGCAAATCGCGCTCGACATCGTGGTCAACACGGGCTATGTCTCGAACCTGACCAACCAAAACGATTACTACTACAACTCGAGCGTGGCGCACGCGTTCTACAACGCCACCTGCAGCATCCCGCGCGAGGGAACCTACCTGCACGGCGAGGTCGTGAGCCTGGGCGTGCTGGTGCTGTTCGCATACACGGGCGACACCGAGAACCTTGAGCGCTACGCCGCCTTTAACAAGCAGATGGACCTGCCCGTAACGCTTGAGCAGGTCGGACTTTCCGAGGCCGATATCCCAGCGCTATGCGAGTTCGCCCACGCCACCAACGAGTGGAAGCAGGGCAATCCGGAGCCCTTCACCGACGAGAAGTTCGCTGCCGCCATCAAGGCCGCCAACGCCTACGGCCACTCCATCCTGGCCTAACCGACCAAAACCACACAAAGGGGACAGGCACCTTTGTGGTGGTTTTTTTATTACTCAAGCAAGCTGGGGTCGAATTCGCTTGCGCGGATCACGCGGTAGCCGTGGCGAAGGAGCAAGTCGACGAAGACGCCGTTACCCGCGGTAAGCGTGCCGCTAAACGTGCCATCGTAGATGCGGCCCGCGCCGCATGAAGGACTACGGTCCTGCAGGATGCACGCGGCGATCTCGGACGGGCCGCCCGCCTGCTCGCACATATCGAGCGCGTGCTCGGCACCCAGGCGAAACTCGCGATCAACCGACGCGCCCTCGCGGGTACGAACCTCACCTTCTACAATCTCGGATGGGTCGCGCGGCGTGGGTAGACCGCCAAAAACCTCGGGGCATACGAGAAGCACTTCGGTCCCCGTGCGCTCGCAAGCCTCGACCAGCTCGTGATGGTAATTATCAAGACCGTTATACTTGCAACTCTCGCCCATCAAGCAGGCGCTCACCACGATCTTCATTTACATCCCTCTCAAGCAGAACGCCCCATTTGAGATAAGCACTCAAATGGGGCGTTGTCGGTTACCAACCTGACAGCAGCGTTACTGCTGCTTGGGCATCAGCGGATTCTCGCGCGTGAGGAGGTTCATGAACTCCTCGCCCGTGATCGTCTCCTTCTTGTACAGATAACGAGCAAGCTCATGGAGCTTGAACTTGTTCTCTTTGAGGATCTGCAGGGCACGATCGTGCGCGTCCTCGATCAGCTTGGCAACGATCGCGTCCACGCGCTCGGCCGTACCCGGGGCGCAAGTGGGCGACGTGTCCTGATTGAGATAGGCGTTCTGCACGGTACCGAGCGCCATCATGCCAAACTCATCGGACATACCAAAGCGGGTCACCATGTTGCGGGCAAGCTTGGTGGCCTGCTCGATATCGTTGGCGGCACCGGTCGTCATCTCGCCAAAGATGAGCTCCTCGGCCGCGCGGCCGCCGCAGTAGACGGCGAGCTTGTCCAAAATCTCCTGGCGCGTGGTCAGGAAACGCTCGTCCTCCTCGACCTGCATGGTATAGCCCAGAGCACCGCTCGTGCGCGGCACGATGGTGATCTTGGTAACCGGCGCAGAGCCCTTCTGGCGAGCAGCGACGATGGCATGGCCGATCTCGTGGTAGGAAACGACCTGCTTCTCGTGGTCGGACAGCACCGTGGACTTACGCTGCTGGCCGGCGATGACGACCTCCACCGACTCCTCAAAATCGTCCTGCGTGGCGCGCTTGCGACCCTCGCGGACGGCGCGCAGGGCACCCTCGTTGATGATGTTTGCCAGGTCGGCACCCGAGGCACCGGGAGTGGCGCGGGCAATCGCAGTCAGGTCGATTGGCGGCTGGGTCTTTACGCTCTTGGCGTGCAGCTCAAGGATGTTCTTACGTCCGGTCAGGTCGGGCAGCTCAACGGGAATGCGGCGGTCAAAACGACCGGGACGCAGCAGAGCCGGATCCAGGCTGTCGGGACGGTTGGTAGCAGCGAGGACGACGATACCCTTATGGTTATCGAAACCGTCCATCTCGGTCAGCAGCTGGTTGAGCGTCTGCTCGCGCTCGTCGTTGCCGCTAAAGCCGCCGCCATCGCGCTTCTTACCGATGGTATCGATCTCATCGATAAAGACGATGCACGGGGCCTTTTCCTTGGCCTGCTTAAACAGGTCACGCACCTTAGCGGCGCCGCGACCAACAAACATCTCAACGAACTCAGAGCCCGAAATGCTAAAGAACGGCACGCCCGCCTCGCCGGCAACGGCCTTGGCGAGCAAGGTCTTACCGGTACCCGGAGGGCCAACAAGGAGAGCGCCGCGCGGCAGCTTGGCGCCGATCTCCTCGTAGCGCTGAGGCTTCTCCAGAAAATCGACAACCTCCTTGAGGGACTCCTTGGCCTCTTCCTGACCGGCGACGTCCTTAAAGGTCACGCCCACGTCCTTGGAAGCGATCACGCGCGCGCCGGACTTGCCCAGTCCGCCGCCGCCAAAACCGCCACCGCCAAAGTTCATCGACGGGCCGTCATCACCCATGGCCTTCTTCATGCGACGGTTGAGCCACCAGCCGATGAGGAAGAAAATCGCCATGGGAAGAATGAGGGTGAGCAGGTAGTAGGTCATCAAACCCGAGTTTTTATTGGGAACGACCGACTCCAAGGACGCACCGGATTCAAGCACGCGATCGGTAAAGCCCGCGTCATTCGGCACGCCGGTCGTCTTATAGGCGATGTTCTCGTCCTCACCCTTCTTGGTGTAATAAATCGTGTAATCGTCGGTGTTGTACTCGACCTTGTCCACACTCTTCTTATCGAGCGCTTTGACAAACGTCGAGTAATCGGTCTTCGTAATCTGCTGCGTGTGACCGATGTTGGGGAACAGGACGGTCGAGAGCACGAGGTAGACGACGAAGGCGATGAGCACGTAGAGGATCATATTCCGCCTACGTTTGTTGTCATCCATCTCCATCTGCTTGAACTCCATCTACTGGGGTTGATAATGGTTTCTAGAATACCCAACCCGAGCGACGATAAACCGACGCTGGGCACGAAAGGACAGAGATGGCATCACTGGAAGTCGGCAAGGTTCAAATCTATACGGGCGACGGCAAGGGCAAGACGACGGCTGCGTTAGGGCTAGCCCTGCGCGCAACGGGCTACGGACTCGACGTGCTTATGCTGCAGTTTGCTAAGAAGCTGCACTGCGCCGAGCACGATGCCGCACCGCGCCTGGGACTGCGGATTGTGCAGGCCGACCGCGACACGCCCGAGGCCTGCGCGGCACAGATTATGGAGATAGCACGCGAACAGATCAGCGCGGTCGACGTACTCATTCTGGACGAACTCGGCGAGGCAATGCGCCGCGGCTTTGTAACGCGAGAGGATGTAGAAGGGCTGATCGCGCTGAAGCCTGTCACCACGGAGCTCGTACTGACCGGCCGCGGGCTGCTGCCGCTGGCGGACCTCGCCGACCTGGTCACCGAAATGCGCCCCGTCAAACACTACTTCGACGAAGGCCTCCTAGCCCGCCAAGGCATCGAATACTAAATGATCCGTTTCCCTCCGACCCCTACGGATCACTCGATAAAGTTGCGGTGGAATAGTTCCTGTCTGACCCCCAAATGGCCAAATCAGGAACCATTTCACCGCAACTCATGAGGGGTAGGAGGATGAGTGGCTAGGCGGCGGCGCGACCGAGCCAGTTGCCGCTGTGGTGGTAGATGGTGAACATCGTGGCCGTGATGAGCCAGGTTACGGGGTAGACCAGCAGTAGGTGCTCGAGCGACGGGTCGAAGGGCATGATTGCAAACACCCAGATCACCCTGAGCACAACCGTGCCAAAGATGGTGAGCACCATAGGCTGCAAGCTCACGCCGGCGCCACGGATGGAGCCAGACGCGTTCTCGATAATCGAGAAAATCGCGTAGAACGGCGCGATGAAATGAATGATGGTCGTGGTGTAACCCGAAATCGCGGCATCATCGATAAACAAGCGCGATAACGGACCCGAGAACACCATCAATACGGCTGAAAGACCACCGATCAGCACAAACGAAAGCAAGAGCGACGTGTGATATCCCTTACGCATGCGCTCGTAATTGCGCGCGCCAAAGTTCTGCGCCGAGAACGTGGTGATCGAAACGCCGAGCGCCTCGGTCACCATCCAGATAATGCCATCCAGGCGCCCAGATAGACCCCAGGCAGTCGTGACGTCGGCGCCAAACGAATTCACCGACACCTGGATCAGCACGTTCGAGATCGAATAGGCAGCCGACTGAAATCCAAGCGGCAGACCACACGAGATCATGCTCTTACAAATACCGCGATCGATGCCGAGCTTGGACAGTGAAAGCCGCCACGCACCCGGTGCGTGCATCATACGAATCACGATCATCGCGGCATCGGAACAAATGGTCAGCGCCACCGCGATGCCGCAGCCCAATGCCTCCATATGCAGCACGGCGACAAAGATGATGTCGAGCACTACATTGACGAAGCAGCCGGACGCAATAATGATCGCAGGGCCACGCGTGTCGCCCACGGCGCGCAGCAGCGCGGTGCCCATATTGAGCAGCAGCGCCGCAACCATCGCGGCAAAATAGCAGCGGGCATACGCCACACCCTCGGTCAATAGTTCAAGCGGCGTGTTCATCAACACCAGCATAGGCTCGACAAAAACCATGCCAAGAATGGAAACGACGATGCCACCCACCAAGGCAAGCGTCATGGCCGTATGGACCGAACGGCTCAGGCGCTCATCATCGTGCTGGCCAAAAAACTGGCCCGTAATGACCGCGCAGCCGGCGCCGACGCCAACACAAAAGCCAATGCAGAGCTCGGTGAGCACCATCGTGGCCTGAATACCACCCAGCGCGAGCTTGCCGCCAAACTGACCGACGATATAGGTACCGATAAGCGTGTATGCCTGCTGAAAGAACGAACTAAAGAAGATAGGGACGCACAGCGACAGCAGCTGTTGCCAAATGACGCCCTGCGTTACATCGATAGCCGTAGATTTCTTAGCCACACGCCCTCCCCGCAAGCGTACGTCAAACAACAAAACAGCAATTTAAAACCAAAGCCAAAACCAGCTTAGCACCGACCGGCGGCGACCGAAACACCCCGAATCAGAGCCCGTTGCGGAATATCTGCCTAGTGATACAAACCCGGCTGGTAATGATACTCGTTGCTCACATGCGGGCACAGCTGCCAAAAGGCGACGGCGCTCGCCGCGGCCACGTTGAGCGAATCGACGCCGTGCGCCATCGGAATGCGAACGGCGTGGTCACAGCCGGCAATAGTCTTGGCGCCCAGGCCAGCACCCTCGGTGCCCATAAAGATCGCCAGGCGATCAATCTCTTGCAGCACAGGATCGTCCAGCGAAACGGAATCGTCCGTTAGCGCCATAGCGGCACACGAAAAGCCGGCGTCGTGCAGCGCCGCCAGTCCATCATGCGGCCACACGCGCGCCTCGCTGCCGATACGCGTCCACGGCACCTGAAAGACCGTGCCCATGCTCACGCGGGCCGAGCGACGGTACAGCGGGTCGCAGCACGTCGGGCTGACCAAAATGCCGTCAACGTTCAATGCGGCGGCCGAGCGGAAAATCGCGCCCACATTGGTGTGATCGACAATGCCCTCAAGCACGCACACACGCACCGGACGCTCCCCCGCCGCCTCGACGACGCCGTCCAAGAACTCATCGACCGGGATCTGACGCGGGCGACGAAACGCCGCGAGCGCACCGCGCGTCACGTTAAAACCCGTCAGCTGCTCCATGAGCTCCATCGAGGCCACAAACACCGGAACCGGACCCGCGCCCTCGCGCACGACAAGCTGCTCAAACAGCGGCATCATCTGGTCGAGCCAGCGCTCACCCAACAGAAAGCTCACCGGCTCGTATCCGGCGCGCACCGCACGCTCTATGACCTTGGCGCTTTCGGAGATAAAGATGCCCTTCTGCGGTTCCAGTACGCAGCGCAGCTCACGCTCGGTCAGTCGCACATAGGCATCGAGCCGCTCGTCCTCGAGCGAATCGATTCGCAACACCTCAACGGCATCAGTCATAGTAGCCAGCCCGCACCTTTCTTTGCAGCACCTATACAAATATCGGGGCAACGCCATGCGCCGCCCCGTCATTCATATCAACCCGATAATACCGAAGGGATGATCGGTTTTAAGCATCGACGCGACGATACGTCACGAACTCATAATCGACGCCCTCGTCACCCTCGCCGACGGCAATCGTCGCGACTCCGCTACGCTGCGCAATCTCCCACGCAGGATCGGCATCCAAGTCGGGAAAGTACGTATCCACGGCATGCGTACAGTGGTTGTGCGTGACCTCGGCCTCGATGCAATACGGCAAAAACTGCCGATACACTTCGCCGCCGCCGATCACCCATGCAACGGGCTCATCGGCAACCGCGACGAGCGCCTCGTCAGCGCTATGCACCACGTCGACGCCCTCGGGCGCAAAGCCCTCGTCGTGCGTGAGCACGATATTGCGACGGTCCTTGAGCGGACGCCCACCGGGAAAACTCAGCAGCGTCTTACGCCCCATGATAACCGGATGGCCCTTAGTGCACGCCACAAAATGGCGCATGTCGGCGCGATTGGACACGACCATGTCGCCCTCGCAACCAATACCCCAGTCATCGCACACGGCAACGATGGCAGATAGCTTACACGTCATGCACGTCACCTACACCGCGATGGGAATGTTCTTGACCTGCGGGCCATGCTCATACCCCTCGACGATCAGGTCGTCAGTCGTAAACGCATAGAAGTCATGCACGTCCGGGTTCAGCGTTACCTTGGGCGCGGCAAACTGTGGACGCTCGATGAGCTCGCGAACGATATCGACATGACGGTCGTAAATGTGAGCATCGGCGATCACGTGCAGTAGCTCGCCGGGAATCATATCGACCGACTGAGCCACCATCATCAGCAGAATGGCATACTGGCACACGTTCCAGTTATTTGCGGCCAAAATGTCCTGGCTGCGCTGGTTGAGGATCATGTTGAGTGTCGGCTTGTCGTCCTGCGGACGCTGTGTCACGTTATACGTCACGCTATAAGCGCACGGATACAGGTGCATCTCGGACAAGTCGCTGAACACATAGGTGTTCGTCATAATGCGACGGCTATACGGCGTGTGCTTGAGGTCGTACAGCACGCGGTCCATCTGGTCAAAGTCGCCCTCGGCATAATGGCTCTTCTGGCCAATCTGGTACCCGTAGGCCTTGCCGATGGAGCCGGTCTCATCGGCCCACTCGTCCCAGATATGACTGTTGAGATCATGAACGTTGTTGGACTTCTTTTGATAGATCCACAGGATCTCATCCATGGCGGACTTGAGCGCCGTACGGCGCAGGGTGAGCGCCGGGAACTCCTCGCGCAGGTCGTAGCGCGCCGTGACGCCAAAGTTTTTAATGGTATAGGCAGGGGTGCCGTCCTCCCACACCGGACGGACCTTTTGGCCCTCGGTGGTGGTGCCATGGTCCAAGATATCGCGGCACATGGTTACAAACTGTTGATCAGCTTTGCTCATTGACCCTCCTGTCAGTCGCCTATAAGCGAGATTTATTGTAGCCCAGGCGCACTTGACCCCACAGCCCTAACACAAGCCCTCATTTTCTGACATATGCTAAAAATGCCTTGCGATCAACAAGCAACGAGTTATCCTATTGTTGACATATGTCAGATTTGGAGTGTGTATGGCAGGAAGACGCGAAAAACTGCGCCGCGTCGGGATCATCCCCGAATACCGCGGCTTTACCCCCGATGGCCTTGCCAGCGGAGGCGCCATCGACATGACGGTCGACGAGCTCGAGGTGCTGCGCCTGTGCGACCTGGAAGGCCTTAACCAAGAGGCAGTCGCCCAGCACATGGGCATCGCCCGCGCCACCGTGGCGGCCATCTGCAGCCGCGCGCATCGCAAGGTTGCAAACGCGCTGGTCAATGGACGGGCGCTCATTATCGAGGGCGGCAATATCGCGTACTCCCCCACACCCACGACGACGGCCGTATGGCCAGCAAAGGAGGTCGGCACCATGAGGGTGGCAACCACATACGACAACGGCAACATCTTTATGCACTTTGGACGCAGCGAGCAGTTCAAGATCTACGACATCCAAGATGGCAAAGTGATCAACGAGCAAGTCGTAGGTACCGGTGGCACCGGTCATGGCGCGCTGGCGGGTCTGCTCGCCAACGGCGGCGTCGACACGCTCATTTGCGGCGGTATCGGTGGCGGCGCCATCAACGCACTCGCCCAGGCGGGCATCACGGTCTATGCCGGCGCCCAGGGCAGCTGTGATGCCTGCGTCGAGGCCCTCATTGCCGGCACACTCGCGCAGACCGGCGAGGCCACCTGCGACTGCCACGGCCACGACCACGAGCACGCCCACGAGCATGGCGAGTCCTGTGGCTGCCACGGTCACCACGAGCACGAGGGCCACGAAGGCTGCGGCTGTCACTAACGGCAAGCTCCTCGGCGCCAACACGCGCCATGCGCGCAACAAGACACAACGACGAAGGCCGCCTGGAACACCATCCAGGCGGCCTTCGTCATACACGACTCAATCAGTCGTTACTTTTTATTGCGCATCTGCGCTTCCATCTGGCGCAGCAGGTCCATATCGGACTTGGGGCCGCCCGTTCCCAGGCCGCCCATGCCGCCCAGACCCATGGCATCCAGGCCGGGAATATTGGGCATGCGCATCTTCTTGCCCTTCTTACCCTTTTTGCCCTTCTTGCCGCCGGCCTGTGCCTGATTGGCCATCGTGCGCATGCGGCCCATCATCTTGTTCATCTCGCCCCACTGCTTCATAAGGCTGTTGACCTCGGTGGGGGTCACGCCAGCACCCTTGGCAATGCGGGCGCGGCGCTGACCGTTGATGATGGAAGGACGCAGGCGCTCCTCCTTGGTCATCGACATGATGATGGCCTCGTTCTTATCGAAGATGCCCTCGTCCAGGTTGCCACCCATCTGGTTGAGCGCACGCTGGCCACCGGGGAGCATACCCAGGATACCCTTCATGCCGCCCATCTTCTTGACGGCCTTCATCTGGTCGAGCATGTCATTCATGGTGAAGCCCTCGCGCAACATGCGCTCGGCGGCCTCGAGCTGCTCAGCGTCGGCGGCCTCCTGGGCCTTCTCGATAATGCCGACGACGTCGCCCATGCCCAGAATGCGCTTGGCCATGCGGTCGGGATAGAACGGCTCAAGCGAATCGGGCTTCTCGCCCATGCTCACAAACTTGATGGGTTTGCCGGTCACCTGGCGCACCGAAAGCGCGCCGCCGCCACGGGCGTCACCGTCGAGCTTGGAGATGATCACGCCGTCAAAGTCGGTGCGCTCGGCAAACGTCGAGACCACGTTGACGATGTCCTGGCCGGTCATGGCATCGACGACCATCAGCACCTGATCGGGCTTAACGGCCTTCTTGATGTCAACGGCCTCCTGCATCATCTGCTCGTCGATCTGCAGACGACCGGCGGTATCGACGATGACCACGTCGCGCAGGTGGTCGACGGCCTCCTGGATGGCGCCCTTGGCGATGTCGACCGGATGCGCACCGTCGCCACGGAAGACCGGCACGCCGATCTCGCCACCGAGCGTGGCCAGCTGGTCGGCAGCGGCGGGACGGTAGACGTCGCACGCGGCGAGCAGCGGCGAGCGGCCCTGCTTCTTGAGCAGGTAGGCGAGCTTTACGGCAGCCGTGGTCTTACCGGAGCCCTGCAGGCCCACAAGCATGATGACGTTGGGAATACGATTGCTAAAGACAAGCTTGCTCTCGGTGGAGCCGAGCATCTCGGTGAGCTCATCGAGCACGATCTTGACGACGTTTTGCGCCGGCGACAGCGACTCCATGACCTCGGCGGTCATGCAGCGCTCCTTGGTCTTGGCAACGAACTCCTTGACGACCTTAAAGTTGACGTCGGCCTCGAGCAGCGCCATGCGGATGTCGCGCATGGCCGAGGTGATATCGGCCTCGGTCAGCTTGCCCTTGCCGCGCAGGCGGTCAAATGTGTCGTTGAGGCGATCGCTCAGGGAATCAAACACTAGTCACTCCTTAATTGGACTCGCCCACCAGGGCGCGGCAGAAATCTTTGGCATTGAACTCCTGCAGGTCATCAACCTGCTCGCCCACGCCGACGCGCAGGATCGGGAGCTTGAGCTTCTCGGCCACGGCCATGGCGATGCCGCCCTTTGCCGTGCCGTCGAGCTTTGTCATGATAATACCGTCCAGGCCCAGCGCTTCGTTAAACTCGAGCGCCTGGTTCAGACCGTTCTGGCCGGTTGCGGCATCGATCACGAGCACGACCGAGACGGGCATGGGGCCGGCGGTCATATTGGCGGCGCGCTTACGGGTGACGTTGACCACCTTGGCGAGCTCGCGCATGAGCTCGGGGCTCGTGTGCAGACGACCGGCGGTATCGATGAGCACCAGATCGCTGCCGCGTTTGTCGGCCTCGTCGAGCACGTCGTAGCACACGCTCGCCGGATCGGAGCCGCGGTCACGCTTGATGACGGGGACGCCGGCGCGCTGGCCCCATACATCGAGCTGCTCGATGGCGGCGGCGCGGAACGTATCGGCAGAGCCGATCACGACATTCTTGCCGCGGGCAGCCATGGCGCTTGCGATCTTGCCGACCGTGGTGGTCTTGCCGGCACCGTTGATGCCCACAAACAGCACGCAGCTCGGCGTATCGGAGAACGGATCGCGCTCGACGGGCACAAAGTGCTGCTCGAGCTGCTCGGCCAGGGCGCGACGGAGCTGCGGGGCGGTCTTGAGGTTCTTCTTGGCCGCGGCGTCGCGCAAGTCGTCGGAGACCTGAATAGCGACCTCGGCACCCATGTCACCCATAACGAGGGTGTCCTCAAGGTCCTCCCAGAAGTCCTCGTCGACCTCGCCGCCAAAGTAGAAGACCTCGTTGAGGGCCTCGCGGCTGCGCTCAAGTCCGCGAGAGAGAGCGTCAAAGAATCCCATTATGCATTCACGACCTTTCCGGTTTCGCGATCGAGTTTTTGCGAGACGACGCGACTGACGCCATCGGCTTGCATCGAGACGCCGTAGAGAACGTCAGCGTCCTCCATAGTACGGCGCTGATGCGAAATGACCAAGAGCTGCGTATCGGAACGCAACACGTCGAGCGCACCGATGAGCTTGGACAGATTGGCGTCGTCGAGCGCCGCCTCGACCTCGTCCAGCACATAGAACGGCACCGTACGCGTGCGGTACACGGCAAAGAGCAGGGCAAGCGCGGTCAGGCTCTTCTCGCCACCCGACATGAGCATCATCTTGGTGATGCGCTTGCCGCGCGGCTGCGCCACGACCTCGACACCCGTCTCGGCCGGGTGCTCGGGATCGGTCATCTCCAAATGCGCTTGACCGCCGGGGAACAGCATGGCGAAGATCTCGCGGAAGTTCGCATCGACCTTCTCAAACGTTACCAGGAACGCCTTGCGCATCTTTCGGTCGATGGCAACGGTAATCTTGGTGAGCGCCTTGCGTGCGCTCTCCAGATCGTCCAGTTGCTCCTCGATGTAATCGGCGCGGCGCTTGAGCTGTTCGTACTCCTCCATGGCGACCTGGTTCACAGGGCCCAGGTTGTTGATTTGGCGAACGAGCTGGTTGAGCTCGCGCTCGGCGGCGTCACGGTCGGTGGGCGCGGGAAGCATGAGGGCTTCTTCGAGCACCGTGGTGCCATCGGCGGTAATGGCCTTAATGGCGGCCTCGACCTGCACCTCGAGCTTGCCACGCGCGACCTTGAACTCGTTTTGCGTGGCGGTGACGGTGTCGACCCTCTCCTTTGCGCGAGCAACCTCTGCCTTGGCATCCTCGATGGTCTTCTTGAGCGAAACCGAGTCCGCCTCCTCGAGCGAAGCCTGATCGCGCAGGCGCGCAGCCCAATCCGAGGCGCGCTCCAGCAGGGCCGAATAGCGCTCGTGCATGGGGTCGACGCGCAGGCGCAGCAGCTCGAGCGAGCGCGAAGCCTGGCGCGTTCCGCGGATGCGGCGATCGATGCCCTCAAGGCGATGCTCCAGATCGGGCACACGACCCTTCAGCGAACGAAGGCGCTCGCTCGTCTGAGCCAGACGCACCTTGGCGTCGGCGAGCTTACCGGCAGCCTCGGAATCGTCGCGGCGAACGCGATCGAGTTCGTCGTTGGCCTCGGCAATCTGCAAGCCCAGATCGCTCGCTTGCGCACGGGCCTCGTCACGCGAACGGGTGAGCTCGTCCACACGCGGACGTGCGGCGCGAACGGCCTCGGCAGCCTGCTCACGGCGTTTGGAGATACGCGCGCGCTCGACCTCGGCATTGTTGGCGCTTTGCTCCAGACGGCCGATCTCGGACAACAGGGAGCGGCGCTCGCCCTCAAGGCGGGCAATCTCGCCGGCGGCATCGCCCTCGGCGGCACGCGCTTCCTCAACGGCAACATTGGCCTCAACGACCTGGCCTGACACATGTTCAAACACAGCGGCCAAATCGGGCTCAAGCCCCTCCAGCTCGCGGATACGGCGCTTGCGCTCCAAGGCACCTGACGCCTCGCCGGCGTCGAGCCCCACGCGCACCAGGCCGCCGCAGGCAACGCGGGCGCCATCGGGGGTCACGTAAGTCACGCCGTCCACAACCGGTGCCGCCAGCGCGGCAGCCAAGTCATCGACAACGTAATAGCCGCCGAGCAGCGCCTCGACGACGGGACCGTAGCCTGCGCGCACGGACAGACGATCAACCAGACGGGTACCGGCGGCGCCCTCGGCGGCGGCAGAGCCGCTCACGCCACGCACCACCAGCAGGGCCTCGCCCGAGGCCTTCTTCTGATCCAGGGCGGCACGGCCGGCACGTTCAAGCGCGGACGCATCGTCAAACAGCAGGGCATCGATATCGCCGGCAAGCAGCTGCTCGACCAGGCCCTCAAGCTCACGAGGAGCCTCGAGCACGTCGCCCAGACGGCCCGAGACATCGTCGCCCAGCGCACCCACCAGACGGCTCACGAGCGGCGAGCTGTCGGCCATGCGGGCATCGAGTTTCTTTTGGCTGGCAAGCTCCGAGCGCACCTCGGATAACTTGTTGCGTGCCTCGCTCTCGCGGGCACGCAGGTCCTTCAGGGCCGCGCGTGCCGCCTCGGTGGCCTCACGTGCATCAGTCTGGGCCCGGCGCGCCTCATCAAGGGCACCCTCAAGCTCCTCGGCGCGGTTGCGACGGCTCTCGAGCGAGGCCATGACCTCCTCGAGCTGCTCGTCGATCTGCTCCAGGCGCGAGGCATACATGTTGTCCTCGACCTCGGCATTGCTCAAGGAATCCTTCACCTTGGCAAGTTCGAGCGCGGCGTTGTCGGCCACGCGCTGCACATCGCGCTGCTCGCGCGTAAGCTGAGAAATCTGATTGTCGAGCGCGACGCGACGCTCATGAAGTTCGGCAGCGGCAGGACCGGCGGCGTCAACGTCCTCCTGGGCCTGCAGGTGCGCGCCGGTCACTTCCTCAAGCTGCGCACGCGCGTCCTCGAGCTCCTCGACCACGCGACGACGCTGATGCTCGGAGCTCGAGATCTGGCCGCGCATGTCGGACAGACGCGACACCATGTTGTGGCCCTTTTCCTCGAGCAGGCGCATGTCCGAGTTAATGCGGCCGACCACGTCTTGCATGTGGCGACGTTGCTCACCCAGGTCGCCCACAAACAGGCCCTTTTCCTCGAGCATGACCTGAAGTTTCTCGAGCTCGCGCTCCTTTTCGCCCAGGCGGTACTGCGCCAGCTCGAGCTCGGCGGCGCCTTCCTTGGAGCGGCTCTCCAGGTCGTTCCACTGCGATTGCAGCGAACGCAGCTCATCGACGGCCAGCATCTGCGTAAGCTCGTTCGCGCGCGAGGACAGCTCTTTGTACTTGCGCGCGCGATCGACCTGACGCTCCAGCGGTCGCAGCTGACGGGCGATTTCCTTATTGATGTCGCGAGCACGGGTCAGGTGCTCGTCCATCGACTTGATCTTTTTGAGCGCACGCTCCTTGCGGCGCTTGTGCTTGGAGATGCCGGCGGCCTCCTCGATGAGGGCGCGGCGCTCCTCGGGGCGGCTCTGCAAAATGGCATCGAGCTTGCCCTGGCTGATGATGGAATGCGTATCCTTGCCCAGGCCCGAATCGTGCAGGATGTCCTGAATGTCCATCAGGCGGCACGGGCTCGAGTTGATGAGGTACTCACTCTCACCCGAGCGATACATGCGACGGGTGATGGCGACCTCGTCAAAGTCGACCGGCAGCATGTGGTCCGAGTTATCGAGCACCAACGTAACCTCGGCGACACCCACCGGCTTGCGCGCCGACGAGCCCGAGAAGATGACGTCCTCCATGGCCTGGCCGCGCAGCTGCTTCGCACTCTGCTCGCCCAGAACCCACAGGATGGAGTCGGAGATGTTTGATTTTCCCGAGCCGTTGGGACCGACGATGACGGTCAGGCCCGGCTCAAACGTCATGTGGGCGCGGTCGGCAAACGACTTGAACCCTTTGAGCGTGAGGGACTTGAGATACACGGTTCCTCGCTTAAACAGGCTTCTTGTTGAGAATCACGCCGTTAGTGGTGTAGCCCATGCGGTCGAGCGCCTCGAGCGCAGCGGCTCCCTCGGCTTCCTTCTTTGAGGAACCGGTGCCGCGGCCTTGACGAATACCGTCGATCAGCACCACAGCGGTAAAGGTGGGCGCATGCGCCGGACCCTCGGAGCCGACCAGCTTATACGCCGGAGGCTCGTGGCCGTCGGCCTGCACGCACTCCTGCAAAAACGACTTGGGGTTCGCCGGGTGCTCGGCGCGCTCGGAAGCCAAATGGGGCTTAAGCGTGCGGTGAATAAACTCCGCCGCAACGTCCCAGCCGGCATCCAGATACAGCGCGCCCACGAGCGACTCGTAGACGTTCTCGAGCGCCGAATGCAGGCCGCGCGCGCCGGTACCGGTCTCGGAGGCGCCAAAGATGATGATGTCGTCGATGCCCAGCTCGTGAGAAACCTCGGACAGCGTAGCACCCGAGACGAGCGACACCTTCAGGCGCGTGAGCTTGCCCTCGTCGAACTCCGGATAGGACTCAAACAGGGAACGTGCGACCACGGCGCCCAAAATGGAATCGCCCAAGAACTCAAGGCGCTCATAGCTGGCAGAAACCGGCTGCCCCTCAACGGCAGAGGGATGCGTCAGCGCAGCGCGCAGCAGCACCTTGTTATTGAACTCGTGGCCCAAGATCTCCTGAGCGCGCGTAAGTCGTTCAGACAAAGCCAAGACTTAGGCCTCCTTGGCAGCTTCGATAGCGTCGACGGCATCAGCGACAGAGTTGAGCGAGAGCAGGGTCTCGTCATCGATCTCGAGGTTAAACTCGTCCTCGATGGCCGTAACCAGCTGCAGGCGCTCGAGCGAATTGGCATCGAGGTCGTCAAAGGTGGTCTCATCGCTAATTTCGGCAACATCAACGCCCAGAACGTCGGCGGCGACCTCGGCGATCTTGTCGAAGATTTCGGAGCGGTCCATAGCGCTTCCTCTCATAGTGCATGAATACCAAAAGATTGGCACCGCGCGGGCGGCACCAAGACACGGTTTTGATTCTACCCCACGACGTGCGCCGCGAGGCACATAACAGCGCTCTAACTCGCTCTTATAAAACGATACCGTCCATGGAGTTGGCGACATTCTCGACCAGCCCGGCGCGTACGGCTTCTGCCGCCGCGAGCGTACCGTTTTTGACGGCCTCGACCGAGGTGGCGCCATGGCCGATCAGGACCACACCGCGCAGGCCCAAAAGAATCGCGCCGCCCTTGGCGTCGCCCGAAAGCTTGGCCTTGATCTCGCGCATCTGCTTTTTAATGAGCAGGGCGGCGATCTTGGTGCCGAGCGAAGCCATAAAGGCGCCCTTGAGCTCCTGCAGCAAAAACTTAGCAGCGCCCTCGGTGGCCTTGAGCGCGATATTGCCCGACATGCCGTCGGCAACGACAACGTCAAAGTTACCCGAGGTAATATCGGTGCCTTCGCAGTTGCCCACAAAGCCGGGGACGGCGGCCTTCATGGCCGGGAAGCACGCCTTGGTAAAGTTGGAGCCCTTCTCGTCCTCGGTGCCGTTACCAAGCAGGCCCACGCGGGGATGCTCGATGCCCAGGACGACGCGAGCATAGGCGCTACCCATCTGGGCAAAACGCACCATGTCATCGACCTCGACATCGGGGTTGGCGCCCATATCGCACAGCACCGTCAGACCGCCGGCGCGATTGGGCAGCGCATTGGTCAGACAAGGGCGCACCGGCTGCTTCTTGCCTTCCGCCTGATACCTAAACGGCGTCACATAGGCGGTGGCGGCAGCGGTCATGGCGCCGGTGGAGCCGGCAGAGAAAAACGCGTCCGCATGACCCTTCTTGATGGCGCGGCACGACAGCACGATCGAAGACTTGCGCTTGGTCATCACGGCGCGAATGGGATCGTCATCCATGGCGATAACGTCGGGTGCCTCAAGGGCCTCAACACGTGCATGGGAAGCAGCAAAGGGATTGACGATTTCGGCGGGACCAGCTGCCAAGACCTCGATATCGGGATCGGCGGCAAGGGCAGCCTCGATACCATCGAGAACAACCTGAGGTTTCTCGTCTCCGCCCACAACGTCTACACAAACGCGAACGTTACTCATATACATGCTCCTTATACAAAAATGGCCGACTCATTGAGCCGGCCATTGTGGTTCCATTTGGAACGGCATCGCATCCAGAGTATACCGTTACTCGGTAACGATAACCTCGCGGTCCTTGTAGAAACCGCAGCTGGGGCACACGTGGTGCGGAAGCTTGACAGCGCCGCAACGGGGGCACGTGGACTGAGCCGCAGCCGAGATCTTCATGTTGGCGGAACGACGGGTGTGAGTGCGGATACGACCCTGCTTTTGTTTAGGTACGGGCATAGTGACCTTCCTTATGAACTATCCAGTGTGGCGATTACGCGCAAGTAGCGATACTACCACAGTTTTACTCATCGAGCTTGAGATTCTTCAATGCTGCAAATGGATTTTCCGTGGCAGCGGCCCATTCTGCCTCTGCCTGCGCGGCGCAATCGCATTGCTCGACGTTGAGATTGCAACCGCAAGTGGGGCACAGACCAAGGCAATCGGGCTTGCAGAGCACCACAAACGGCGTGTCCATGACGACGGCGTCGTTGATGGGTTCACCCAGATCGACGATGCGGTCCTCACCCAGGAGCTCGTAGCCGTCCTCGTAGGCCTCGGGATCCTCGGGCTCCTCAAAGAGGTAGAACTCCTCGATCTCGCCGGCGATATCAAACGAGGCGGGCTCCAGGCAACGGTCGCACTCGCCGGTGGCGTGCGCGCGGACCATACCCGTGAGCAGGACACCGGTGCCAGCATTGGTAAAGACAACGTCGTAGTCAATACCGTCCTGCAGCTGGTACTCCTTCTCGCCCACCGTGTAGGTGGCGACATCGACCTTACCGGTCAGCGGATACGAATCTCCAGGAAACTCGAGCTGCTCGGAAAGATCGACGGTAACGCTCGGGAACTCAGCCATTACCACTGACCATTCTGTTGGGCGGCACCCTCGTTGAGCTGCTGGCGGCAACGGGTGACGGTGCCGGTCAGGCTCTTGAGGTTCTCCTCGAGATGCGTAAAGACCTGCTCTGCGTAGTCCTCGGCGGCATAACGCGTCTCGCGCTCATACTGCTGGGCACGATCGCGGATGTCGTCGGCCTGCTGCTGGGCAAGACGGACAATCTCCTGCTCACCGGCGATGGTGAGGGCCTGCTGCTGAGCGTCGGCGATGATGGAATCGGCCTGAGCTGCGGCGGAAGCCATAAGCTCCTCGCGCTCCTTGAGGATGCGGCGGGACTTCTGCCACTCCTCGGGATAGCTCATGCGGATCTCGTCGAGAATGTTGAAGAACACGTCGGCGTCGATGACCTTGAACTGAGCGTTCTTGCCGAAAGGCGGCTTGGCTTCCTCGATCAGCCCTTCGAGCTCATCGACCAAGCTGACGATCCTATCGCCAGGAAAATTCTCGCCCGGCATCCGGTCTCCTTTCATAGGTAACATATCATCGAGCTAGTTTACCACATGCCACCAGGCAATAAGAAACGTCACGAAAAGCGATGTTTGAGCGCTTCGACCACATTGGGCGGGACAAACGTCGATACATCGCTGCCGAGCGAGGCGATCTGGCGCACCACAGAGCTCGAGATGTAGCCGTACTGCGGCGCACTCATGACAAAGATGGACTCCAGCTCGTTATCCAAGCGGTAGTTGAGGTCGGCCTGCTGCAGCTCATACTCAAAGTCGGTCATGGCACGCAGGCCCTTGACCACAGCACCTGCGCCCTGCTCACGTGCGAAGTCGACGAGCAAGCCGGTGAAGGGCAGCACCTCGACACCGTCAATATCGCCGAGTGCCTCGCGGGCCAGCGCCACGCGCTCATCGAGCATAAACGTGGTGCCTACGCCGTTTTTACCCTGCGACTCGGCAACAGCGACAATTACGCTGGGGAAGATGCGGCGGGCTCGGCGGATCACATCGATATGGCCAAACGTGATGGGATCGAAGGTGCCCGGGACGATCACGCGGTTGATGGTGTCATTCATGGGCGTCCTCCTGAAACGTCGTGGCATCGTTGTTGTCAGCATCGGTGCCGGCGCTATCGCCATCACCATCGTCATCGCCGACCCAACGGAGCAGGTCGACCGAGGTGATGCCGTAGCGCTTCTCGCGCACGGTCTCAAAGCCGGCCGGATGCGCGCCCGCGTCGGCGGCGGCATGCTCAAACAGGGCGTACGCGCCAGGGGCTAGCAGGCCCTGCCGGGCAAGGTTCTGCAGCAGTTCCTGAACCGGCTCGGCACCAAAGGCATACGGCGGATCGAGCAGGACCAAGTCGAAGGGACCACCCGGAACACGACCGCGCGAGGCGCTTGCCAGCATATCGCCCGTCACCACGCGCCAACGCGCACGGTCGCGGCAAAGCGACTCGATATTCTTGGTAATAAGACGCGCGGCATTCCGATCGATCTCAAACGTCGTAAGCGAGCGAGCGCCACGCGAGAGCATCTCGATGCCCAGGGCGCCGGAGCCGCCAAACGCATCCAGCACGCGGACCTCGTCCAAATCGAAGTCGAATGCCGACATGACCATAGATGCGCACGCCTCACGCACGCGATCAGTCGTGGGGCGGGTGACATCGCGACCGCGCGGCTCCTCGATCTTGCGACCGCGCCATTCACCGCCGATGATTCTCATCCTCCGCTGACCTCCTTAAAGATATGTCGGTATCGCGTGGCGACCGCATCGCGCAGGGGATGCGTCGCCACGGAGTCAAGGTTGCTAGCATACCGCAAGAGCTCGACTGCGTCCAAATGCGCCCACTCGATGAGCTCCTCGTCGGCATCCAAGTCGACAAAACGCAAGGTCACGCCGCCATGTTGGCGATAGCCCAAGATTTCACCTTCGTGACGCAGGCGCAAGTCCATCTGAGCGAGCGTAAAGCCGTCAGCAGTCTTTTCGAGCGACTGCAGGCGGTCTTGCGCCGCCGAGGTTCCGCCGTTGCCCTTGGAATGCGTCATAACCAGGCAGGTGCCCGAAACGCTTCCACGGCCTACGCGACCACGCAGCTGATGCAGGGCGGCCAAGCCAAAACGCTCGCCATTCTCGATCACCATGACGGTAGCGTTGGGTACGTCGACGCCCACCTCGACCACCGTGGTCGAGACGAGCACATCGATCTCACCGCGCTTGAAGGCGTCGATCACGCGGTCTTTCTCCCCCGCCGGCATGCGTCCATGCAGGCGCTCGATGGTAAGGCCCGGCAGTGCCAGGCGCAGACGGTCGAGCTCGGTGGCCGTATCGTGCAGCGGCACGGGCACGGTCACGCGGCCCTCGTCATCACGGGAAAGGCCGGGCACATCGTCCAGCTCGTCAACCGAATCGCTCGGCTCCACGAGCGGACAGATGACGTATGCCTGCTGGCCCTTTTCATGCGCCTCGCGGATGGCCCCATAGGCCAGATCGCGGCTCGACTCGGTGAGGACACGCGTCGTCACGCCAGCGCCGGGAACGGGCCGATGGCGAATGATGCTTGTGTCGAGGTCGCCGTAGACCGAAAGCGCCAGCGTGCGCGGGATAGGCGTGGCCGTCATAACGAGCAGGTCAGCGCCCGGGCCCTTGGCGCGCAGGGCGTTGCGCTGGCCCACACCAAAGCGGTGCTGCTCGTCGATGACCACGAGCGACAGATGCTTGAATGCAACGTTGTCCGAAAGGACCGCGTGGGTGCCAAAAAGCACGTCGAGCTCGCCCGATTCCAGCTGTTCATGGATGCGCTTGCGCTCTGCGGCCGGCGTGGCACCCGTCAGGAGCGCCCAGGTCATGCCGGCCTGCGAGAGCAGAGGGCCGGTCTTATCGGCATATTGGCGCGCCAGCACGCCCGTGGGCGCCATAACGCAGGCCTGCGTTCCGGTATCGGCAGCCACGGCCAGCGCGCAGGCGGCAACGGCGGTCTTACCGGTACCGACATCGCCCAGCAGCAGGCGGTTCATCACGCGCCCGCCATCGCACATATCGCGCAGGATGTCCTGGAACGCGGACTCCTGCTCGTCGCTCAGAGAAAACGGCAGGGCTTGCCTGAGCGCGGCCAGGTGCTCGCCCGCGGTGTGGGCATAGGGCACCACATCGACCAGGCCGCCGTCGTTGCGCAGGCGCAGTGCCAGCTGCAGGTAGAGGCATTCCTCGTATGCCAGCCGTGCGCGCGCGATATCGCGCTCAGCCATACTCGAGGGAAAGTGGATCGATCGAAGCGCACGGGCATTGCTCATGAGCTTGCGCTTGACGCGCAGCGGTGCCGGAATGGGATCAAAGGGATTGCCGACGACCTCGAGCGCACCGCTCACGATGCGACGCATCCATGCCTGGCTCACGCCATCGCTCACGTAATGGACCGGCAAGATAGTGCCCGCGGCACGCCCCTCCTCGAGCTTTTCGAAATGCGGCGAGGCCATCTGCTTAAAACCGTAGGCAAACTCGACCTTACCCATCACAGCCAGACGATCACCCTTTTTGAGCTGCTGCGCAATCCAGGGCTGTCGGAAAAAGGCGACCTGAAGCACACTGGTCTCGTCAACCAGCGAGACCTCGGTCACCTGCATGCGCGGGCGGGGCTGCTTTTGGACGATACGGTCGACTGTGGCAATGATGGTGCACACGGTACCGATGGGCGCCATTTCGATAGACCACGAGCGGGTAAAGTCCAGATAGCGATGAGGGATATGGAGAAGGAGGTCCCCCACCGTCCGAATTCCCAGACGGCGAAGGGCCTCCTCACGTTTACCCGAAACATATTTGAGTCGCGCGATATCCTCGTCGAGCGCATTGCTCTGGGCAAAGCGCTCCGAGACGCGCGGCACGGAGCACAGCTCGGACATGGCCAGATGCCTACTCGATCGAGAAGATTACGGGATAGAGCGGCTGCTCGCCACGATGGGCGTCAATCTCCAGATCGGGCTGAGCCTCCTCGATGGCGTCGACGATCTCCTGGAAGGCCTGATCGGACAGTTCCTCGCCGGCCAGAATTGTCAGCGCGTCGCCCTCCTCTTCCTCCTGCATGCGATTGATGCAGTCGAGCGTGACCTGCTTCACATCGGAGCCGACCACGTCGATGGAACCGGCGATGATGCCCATGACGTCACCGGAGTGAATCGGCGAGCCGTCGGAGGCGCTGGAATCACGCACGGCACGGGTGACCTCACCATCTCGAACCTCGCTGATGGCGTCAACCATTGCGGCGACGGCGTCCTCAAGCTCGGAATCGGGCAGGACTGCGAACAGCGCGGAGAAGGCCTGCGGAACAGTCTTGGTGGGAACGACGGCAACCTTCTTGTCGGTGCAGGCAGAGGCAGCGGCCTCGGCGGCCATGCGGATGTTGCCGTTGTTGGGCAGGATGATGACCGAGGTCGCGTTGACCTGGTCGACAGCGCCCAGCAGGTCGGCGGTCGAGGGGTTCATGGTCTGACCACCAGACACGATCACATCGACGCCGAGGGATTTGAGGATGTCGGCCTCACCGGAACCGGCGGCAACGGCGACAAAGCCCAGCGCCTTGGCGGGCTCGGCGGCCTTCTCCTGATCCTCGTGGATCTTGGCGGTACGGTCGTGGGCCTCCATCTCCATGTTATGGATAAAGACCTCATAGATCTGACCGAGCTGCAGCATGTGCTCGAGCACCAGGTTGGGGGTGTTGGAGTGCACGTGGATCTTGTAGTCGGGGTAGGCGCCCACGAGCAGCTCACAGTCGCCCATGGAGCCCAGGAACTTAAGGCACTCGTCCTCGTCAAAGGGAGCGTCGGCCTTAAAGAGGAACTCGTTGCAGTAGCGGAACTCCGAGCCCTCCCAGTCGTCGTTGGCCTCGATCTCAACGCGACCGAGGGCCGCGTCGCGAGCAGAGCCAGCGGAATCAAACGTAGCGGAGAAATCCTCGACAACGGTGCTGCGACCAAGAGCGGCGGCGACAAAGTTCTCCAGGAAGATGGCAAAGCCAAAGGCGCCGGAGTCGACCACGCCGTTCTCTTTGAGGACGGGCAGCAGGTCGGGCGTGCGGGCGACGGACTGATAGGCCTCGACGACGATAGCATCGAGCGCGTCCTCGGCCGAGAACTTCTTCTTCTCGCACTCGTCGGCCTTGGTCGAAACGTCGCGCAGAACGGTGAGGATCGTGCCCTCGATGGGCTTACGGACGGCCTGGAAGGCGACCTTGACGGCACGGCGGAAGGCAAACGCGATGTTGGCGGAGGTGATGGGCTCGTCGGCAGAGACAAGACCCTCAGCCACGCCGCGCAGGATCTGCGAGGTGATGACGCCGGAGTTGCCGCGGGCGCCCATCAGGGAGCCGTGGGTGATAGCGCCGGCGATGGCCTCCATATCGGCATCGGCGGGCAGGGCAGAAAGCTCCTTAGTCACCGAGGCCAGCGTGAGCGACATATTCGTGCCGGTGTCGCCGTCGGGCACGGGGAAGACGTTGAGTTTGTTGATCTCCTCGGCCTTGTCGGAAACGGCAGCCGCAGCGATCGGAAAACAGGTGCGAATGGTCTTTGCAATCATGGGTATTTGGATCTCCGTTTTCGGATGCTAGTTCAGACGGCTCTTGAGCGCGTCGATGTGGATGCCGATCTTAAGGCTGGCGGGATCGATCTGGGCGATCTCCTGCAGGGTAAAGGCAACGGAGCTCGAAAGATTGTGGCACACGGACTTCATGTTGACGCCGTTCTCGAGCACGACGTGCAGGTCGACCGTAAGGCCGTTCTCATCGGCGGAGACGAGCACGCCCTTGCGCAGGCGCTGGCCGGCAAGCAGACGCACGCTCTCGGCGCCCTGGAGCTGCTCGGCCATGCCGACGACACCGTAGCAGGTCATCGCGGCGTAACCGGCAATATCGGCAATAACGTCGTTCGAGACGCTCAGGCTGCCGTTAATGGTCTCAGACACAAGAATCTCCTTATCTGGTGCTCGCGGCACCATGTCGTGGGAGCAATCATTGCATTATTCTACAACGACCGCGCCATGTTGAGGTGGCGGTCCGCGGGTTTACATCCTCGACACGAAATGTTGATGAGGTAACGTCCGTGACAGGCGATCGGGGCATGAAAAAACCCGCCGCATAAACGACGGGTTTTACAACCTGGCTCCCCGGGTAGGACTCGAACCTACAACAGCGCGGTTAACAGCCGCGTGCTCTACCATTGAGCTACCGAGGAATAGGTGCGTGCTCTCAAGCAACGAAGTTTATTATACGGACGAACGAGCGAAGGGCAAGAACTTTTTTAAGAAATTTTCCGACCCAGTCATTGGGGACGTTCTTAAACGACTAGTCATTCAAGAACGTCCCCAACGACTACATGAAAGCGCCCCCAAGCGAATGTGCTTGAGGGCGCCTCTTGCTTGACTAGCTTTCGATATAATCTTTGAGCTTGCTGCTACGACTCGGGTGGCGGAGCTTGGCCAGGGTCTTGGACTCGATCTGGCGGATGCGCTCGCGCGTGACGCCAAACTCGCGACCGACTTCCTCGAGCGTACGGGGATGTCCGTCAACGAGGCCAAAGCGCAGCTCGATAACCTTGCGCTCACGATCGGCAAGCGAGTCGAGCACCTGGGTGAGCTGCTCCTGCAGCATGGAGAAGCTGGCCGCATCGGGCGGAACGATGGCCTGGGAGTCCTCGATGAAGTCGCCCAGCTGGGAATCCTCTTCCTCGCCGATGGGGGTCTCGAGCGACACGGGCTCCTGCGAGATCTTCTGGATCTCGCGGACGCGGTCGGCGCTCATGTCCATCTCGGCACCGATCTCCTCGGGGGTCGGGTCGCGACCCAAGTCCTGAAGGAGCTGGCGCTGCACGCGGACGAGCTTGTTGATAGTCTCTACCATATGCACGGGAATTCGGATGGTACGGGCCTGGTCGGCGATAGCGCGCGTGATTGCCTGACGGATCCACCACGTGGCGTACGTAGAGAACTTAAAGCCCTTCTGGTAGTCGAACTTCTCGACGGCACGGATCAGACCGAGGTTGCCCTCCTGGATAAGGTCCAGGAACAGCATGCCGCGACCGACATAGCGCTTGGCGATGGAGACGACCAGACGCAGGTTTGCGCTGATGAGCGCCTGCTTGGCCTCAAGACCGACGTTCTCAATGCGCGTAAGACGACGCATCTCGGCACGTGTGAGCTCGAGCTCGCCTGCCTCGGCAGCCTCGAGCTTCTCGGTGGCCTCGAGACCGGCCTCGATCTTCATGGCCAGATCGACCTCTTCGGAGGCGGTCAGCAGGTCGACCTTGCCGATCTCCTTGAGGTACATACGAACCGGATCGCCGGTCAGCATCACCGTAGTGGCATCGATGCCACGCACTCGGGAGCGTGAACGGGACGTGCGCACGGTGCGCTTCTTCTTGCTCTTGGAAGAACCCATCTCGGCGTCTGCCTGACGGGCCATCTTAAGCTCGTGATCGTCGAGCGAGCCGGAATCGTGCTCGTCGTCGTCATCGAAATCGTCGGTATCGGTATCGGTATCGTCATCGTCGACGTCCATGGGGGCGTCGTCGTTACCGCTCGCGGAGATAATCTGGATGCCGCTGTTGCGCAGCGCGGAATACACCGCGGTGAGCTGCTCGTCGGAAACATCGATATCCTTCAGGGCGACCTGAATCTCGTCCTCGGTTACCGAAGTCCTGTTTGAGCCGTTGCCCATGAGCTTTGCAACGTAGGATTCCAGCCCAGTACCCGTGCTCTCAGTCTTTTTTGGCACAGATTCTCCCTTCATAGTCCACAGGACTCCTTACTTTAGCACACACATAGACGTCTATACCCAAAAAGAGGACTGGATATAGGCGAGAATACGCTGGGTGACCACAACATCTAGGCCTGATCGGTGCCGGCGGTCTCCAAACCGATCAAACGGAACGGGTCCGCCACGCCTCCGATCGACTTTTGCAGCTCGCGTTGGCGCTGCGAATCCTGCGCCGCCTGCACAGTCAGCGCGCGGCGGGCCTCATCATCGAGCGAACGGTCCTGGCGCAGCTTGGCCTGTGCGGCACGCATGCGGCGTTTAATGGTGTAGAGCTCGAGCGTATCGAGCATAAACACGATGTTCGTCTCGGTGGGGTGCTTGCTCGTCGCCGAGATGCGCCCGGCACTCACAAGCGTTGCCGCCTCGGGACACACCGAGCGCGCCGCATCCATGCACGCAGCAGGATCGGTTCCCGGCGGCGTTGCCAGAACGGCCCATGCGATGGACTCGTGACGAGGGTCAACCCACTCGATGGAGCAGATGCGGTCGGCATACGTGCGGAACAGGTCGGGGTAGCTCGTAAGCATCGTCAACAGCTCGCGCTCCCCCGCCATGGACTTACGCTCTAGATCGGTAAGAACCATCCGCGCCGCCGCAGCCGGTGCGCTCAAACCATCAGTCACTGGCACCGCGCCCATACCATCAGGCACGTCGATCGGCGGAAGGTCGTCGACGACCTCGACCGGCGCGGCACCGTAGGCATCGAGCGGGACGTAGTCGTACGGATCTTCTTCGACCGGCGCGGACAGCGGCGGCGTGGCGCCCGATGCCCAGGCGCCGCGACCGGCATCGAGAGAACTCGACGCCCGACTGCCCGCGCTACCGGAGCGCTCAGTCTGTGCCCGCTGGCGCTCATAGTTTTGCTCGCGACGACGCTCCGCATCTTCGCGCTTGGCGACATCGCGAAACACACGGCCCGAGCTCGCGCGCACCGTCTCCAGGTCCAAACCCAGCAGATCGGCAATCTGGATAAAGTACGTGTCGATCATATAGCTGTCACGCAGCGGATAGATAAGCGTCAGCGCATCCTCCAGCGCCTTGGCACGACCGCCCGGCGTGGTGATGTCACTCGACTCCTGCAGCGAACGGTAGACAAAGTCCATGAGCGGCTCGGCAGCGTCGATGCGCGACTGCAGTGCCTCGCCACCATGCGCCGTGATGAACTCCATGGGATCGTTGCCGTCGGGCAGCACCACGCAACGCAGGTCCATCGAATCCTGCTCGATAAACTGAATCGCACGGCGAGCGGCCTTTTGACCAGCGGCGTCTCCGTCAAACATATAGACGATGCGCTTGGCAAAGCGGGTGAGCGTCTTGACGTGATGCTCCGTAAGCGCGGTGCCCAGCGTAGCGACGACGTTTTTGATCCCCGCTTCCCAGCAGGCAATGCAATCGGTATATCCCTCCACCACGATGGCGGTATCCTGCGCGACGATAAACTCCTTGGCCCAGTTAAAGCCGTAGAGGTTGCGCTTTTTATGGAACACGCTCGTCTCTGCCGTGTTGAGGTACTTAGGTTGACCGTCACCCATGATGCGACCGCCAAAGGCAATGTTGTGACCCTGCTCGTCAAAGATGGGGAACATCACGCGGTCGTAGAAGCGGTCGGCAAGCTGCCCGCGCCCGCGGCTCACGGCAACGTTGGCGTCGATCATCTCCTGCGGGGTAAAACCCGCCTGGGACAGGTGCGACACCAGCGCGTTGCGGCCCGGCGCAAAGCCAAGGCAGTAGCGTCGACAGACATCGCCACCCATGCCGCGGCTGGCAAAGTACTCGCGCGGACGGCCATCCTTACCGCGCATAAGCATGGTGTGGTAGAACTGGGCGGTCTCGGCGCAAAGATCGTAGATTCGGACACGCTTAGTACCGCGCTCGCGGCGATCTCCGGTGTCGTGCAGCTCAATACCCGCCCGATCGGCCAAATAACGGATTGACTCGGGAAAGCTCAGGTTCTCACGCTTCATGATATAGGTGAAGACGTCGCCACCCTCGCCGCAGCCAAAGCAATGCCACACCTGCGTGGCGGGAATAATGTGGAAGGACGGAGTCTTTTCGCCATGGAAGGGGCAGCAGCCCCAAAACTCATGGCCGCGGGGCTTGAGCTCAACCGTTTCCTGCACGATGGCGACTAGGTCGGACGCAGCGCGTACCTGGTCTTTTTCCTCATCGCTAATCACGGATGCTCACCCCCTGCTCACCCAAGTTGTGACGAATGTCCTCGATATTACCCTCGACGGTCGCGATCAACTCATCCAACGAATCGAACACACGCGACGGACGCAGCCAGCGCGTAAACGCCAGCGAAACGGTAGCGCCGTACAGGTCGCCCGTATAACCAATTAAGTTAGCCTCGAGATGCGCCGAAGCGGCATCGTCAGCGTACGTCGGCGGCAGGCCGACGTTAACGGCAGAGGGCCACACGATGTCGTTAACCAGCACCAGGCCCTCATACACGCCATCGGCAGGCATCTGAATGCCGTCGGAAACCTTCAGGTTTGCCGTGGGAAAGCCCATGCCAGAACCCTCGCGACGGCCGCGAATAACACCGCCGTGCAGCATATACGGGCGACCGAGCAACTTAGCAGCCTGCTCCACATGGCCCTGTCCAAGCTCATGACGGATGCGGGTGGCGCAAATGGCCTCACCGCCCTCGCAAAGCAGATCGTGACCATACACGTCAACGCCGTGCTCGGCACCCCAGGCGCGCATCTCGGCAACACCGGATGCACCGCCCCGACCCAACCTAAAGTCGCTACCCACGCGAATCGAGCGAATGTCGACCACGCGCGACAGCAGTGCGAGAAAACCGACATGGTCGAGTGCCGCAACCTCGGGCGTAAAGGGAACGGCCACCACCGCATCGACCCCGGTCTGAGCCAAGGCATGTAGACGGTCGGCCGTCGTCATCAATTTTTGAGCGGGCGAAGGGCTCACCACAACGTCCGGGTCGGGATCGAAGGTAACCACGACCGCCTTGCAGCCATGGGCGCGGGCATCACGGACAAGTGCTTCGATGAGTTCCCGGTGTCCACGGTGCACGCCATCGAACACGCCGATGGCGATCGAAGCAGCACCCAAGTGCTCGCACGCATCAAACGCGTCGGCAGTAACGATGTGGGCCTCTTCCGACTCGCCCGCAAAAAAGATACGTGCGAGCTCGCGGGAGTCCAACATCATCGAACACCGCCGATTGCCTGCGGAAACACGTGCTCCATGACAAAGTGGCCGCCCTCAATGCGGGCAAGCGCCTTCAGTCCTCCATCCAGCACCAGCGCAAACGGCGCCTTCGAGGCATTGAAATCGGCAAGCGCACACTCAACGGGAATGCGTCGGCCGCAGAGCAGGTCATCGGAAAGATTGCCCGGCAAGTCAACACGCGTGGCGCCCAAGGCCGCAATGGGATCCAGGGCAAAGCCAGCCGCGGACTCGGGAGAAAGCTCCTCGACCGCATGACAAGCGCCAATGGAAACAACACCGGAGGCCGTGCGGCGCAGCGCGGAAATGTGCGCGGCGCTCTCGCAGGCGCGGCCCAAGTCGCGAGCGAGCGCACGGATGTAGGTGCCCTTGCTCACCGAGAACGCCACGGTCCACACACACGTATCACCTTCGCCGCCCACGGCGATCAGGTCGGCGGCATAGACCTCGACAGGGCGCGGAGGTAGGTCCACCGCATTGCCCTCGCGAGCAGACTTGTAGGCGCGAACGCCATTGACCGAGATAGCCGAAAACGCCGGCGGCACCTGCATCTGCGGACCCAGCAGAGCGGCTAAGCGCTCACGGGCATAGGCAGGATCGCGCAACTCGTTGGCAACAGCCACCGTGCGGACGGCCTCGCCCTCCGCGTCATCGGTATTCGTCTCAACGCCAAACGAAATGTCGGCGATGTAGCTTTTTGTATCGAGCGTGAGCATGCCCAGCAGACGGGTGGCCTGGCCCACGCCCACCACCATGACACCCGATGCCATGGGGTCGAGCGTGCCGGCATGGCCGATGCGCCGCTCATGGAGGGCGCGTCGGCACCGCGAGACCACATCGTGGGACGTGCAGCCCACCGGCTTATCGACGGCGAGCAGCATATTCAATTGAGAAGGCGTACGACGAGCCATGTACCATCCAATAAGTTAGAGCTCGACGGTCACCGAAGCGGGATCCTCCCCCACCAGCTCGGCCAGCATGGGAAGAGCCACGGCGAGCGTCTCGCGAATCGTTCCGTTGTTGGAAAAGCCGGCGGCGGCATGATGCCCGCCACCGCCAAAGTTGGCAGCGATCTCGGACACATCGAGGTCCCCCTTGGAGCGCAGGTTGCCGCGCACCTTGGTATCGCCGTCGATGCCCTTTAAGAACAGGCAGACCTCCACGCCCATCACCGAGCGAACCACGTCGACCAGGCCATCGCACTCATCCGAGGTGACGCCGCAGGCCTCAAGGTCGCTCTGGTACGCGTAGCTATACGCGACGCGCCCGTGGGCCACCGTCTTAATGCGGCCCATAACGATGGACTTGAGGTGCAAAAACTCAACGCGCATGCTCTGGTAGACCTCGAGTGCAACGCGCGCCGGATCGGCACCGTGGGCAACCAGACGCGAGGCCGCATGGAACGCGGCGGCATCGGCGTTTTGGTACTGGAAACGGCCGGTATCGGTAACCAAGCCACACAGCAGGCAGGTCGCAACGCCATCACGTGCGACAATGCCGCAATTGTCCAAGAAGCGGTCGATGATCATGGCGCAGGCTGCAGCCTCAACGCGCCTCAGGCTCAGCTCGGCAAACTCCTCGCGCGCCGGATGGTGATCGAAGCACACCACATGCTTGGAGCGGCGAAGCACCTCGGCAGAATTATTAAGACGCTCGACGACCGGCACGTCCACCGAGATGAACAGGTCGGGATTGCCGGTGTACGCAGATGCCGGCACCAGGCGATCGGAGCCTTCCATAAAGCGGTAGATGCGCGGAACCGGGTCATCGTCTGCCAGCAGCAGCGCAATGTCCTTGTTGGGGAAAAACTTCATGAGCGAAAGGCCCAGACCCAACACGGAGCCCAAGGCATCGCCATCGGGAGAAGTGTGTCCCGAAATCGCAATGGAGGACGCACCCTCGATCAGCTCGAGGATGCGTCGCTGGATATCTGCAGACTCGCACGAGGCGAGATCGGCGGAATTAGTCATCTAAAGCTGCCTCCTGGGCGGCATCCGCTATCGGATAGCCGTCCTCGTCCTTTTCGATCGCAAGCGTGGCGGGAACGTTTTCCAGCGCACGCGTGATGCGCTCGGCCTCATCGGTCGAGCGATCGATGCGAAAATCGAGCTCGGGCGTGACACGCCAATCGAGCGAGCGGGCCAACAGGCTGCGAATACGGCCCTTGGCGCTTGCGAGCGCCTCCATGACCTCGTCGTAGCGGCTCGCATCGCACGACACGTACACACGCGCGAACGAACGGTCCACCGCGACCTCGACCGCGGTCAAAGTAACCAGGTCGAGACGCGGATCGGAAACCTCAAAGAGCAGGATATAACCGAGCTTCTCGCGAAGCTGCTCGCCTAGTCGGCGGGTTGCCTGCGTTTGCTTCATAGCGCTACCCCCTACTCGGTACGGGCAACCTGGTCGATGCGGTAACCCTCGATCTGGTCGCCGGGCTTGATGTCCTGGAAGTTTTCCAGACCAATGCCGCCCTCAGAACCGCTCTTGAGGCTCTTGGCCTCGTCCTTGTAGTGGCGCATCGAGGCAATCTTGCCGTTGAAGACCACGATACCGTCGCGCACCAGGCGCACGGAATCGGTCGCGGCGATCTCGCCCTCTTCGACGCGGACACCGGCGGCGATACCGACTTTGGGCACCTTGAAGGTGTCCAGGACGGTCGCGGTACCCGTGGAGACCTCGACCTCGGTGGGCTTGAGCATGCCGATACGGGCAGCGTCGAGCTCCTCGAGGCACTTGTAGATAACGTCGTAGCAACGGATCTCGACGCCCTCGCGCTCGGCAGCGGAGCGGGCCTTACCGTCGGGACGGACGCCAAAGCCGATGATGATGGCGTTGGAGGCGTCGGCCAGGACGACGTCGGTCTCGTTGATGGCACCGACGGCGGAGTGGATCGTGTTGATGCGCACCTCGGACTGGTCCATCTTGTCGAGCGAGTCCTGAAGGGCCTCGATGGAACCCTGGACGTCGGCCTTGATGATCAGGTTGAGCTCCTTGACCTCGGCGTCGGCAATGGTCTCGAAGAGGTTCTCGAGCGTGACGTGCTTGACGCGGCTCTGCTCCTCGATACGGGCCTTGAGCGAACGCTCGTCGGCAAGGGAGCGAGCCTCGCGCTCGTCCTCGAACACGCGGAACTCGTCACCGGCGTTAGGCACGGACTGCAGGCCCAGGATCTCGACGGCGTCGGAGGGACCGGCCTCGGTGACGGCGCGGCCCTTGGGGTCGAGCATGGCGCGGACGCGGCCATAGGTGAGGCCGGCGACCAGCGTATCGCCCACGTGCAGGGTGCCGCGGGTCACGAGCACGGTAGCGACCGAGCCGCGGCCCTTGTCGAGCTTAGCCTCGAGGACGTTGCCGGAGGCAAACGTGTCCGGGTTAGCCTTGAGCTCGAGCACATCTGCCTGGAGCAGCACGGTCTCCAGAAGGTCGTCGATACCGATCTTCTGCTTGGCCGAGATGTTGACGAACATGTTCTGTCCGCCCCACTCCTCGGGGATGACGCCGTACTCGGTGAGCTCCTGACGCACGCGGTCGGGGTTGGCGCCGGGCTTATCGATCTTGTTGACGGCGACGACGATGGGTACGCCGGCGGCCTTGGCGTGGTTGATGGACTCGATGGTCTGGGGCATGACGCCGTCGTCGGCAGCGACGATCAGAATGACGATGTCGGTCACCTTGGCACCACGGGCGCGCATAGCCGTAAAGGTGGCGTGGCCCGGGGTGTCGATGAAGGTGATCTTGCGGTCGTTAATCATGACCTGCGAAGCGCCGATGGCCTGCGTAATGCCGCCCGCCTCGCCGGCAGCAACGCCGGTGTGACGGATGGCGTCGAGCAGCGACGTCTTGCCGTGATCGACGTGACCCATGACGGTAACGACCGGGGCGCGAGGCTTAAGGTCGGCGGGATCGTCGTAGAACGAGAAGGTGTTCTCCTCCTCGGGGGTGATGATCTTGATCTGACGGCCCAGGTCGTCGGCAACGAGCTCGACGAGGTCGTCGGACATGGACTGCGTCATGGTGAGCGGCGTGCCCAGCAGGAACAGGCGCTTGATGATGTCGTTGGCCGGAACGTCGAGCGCCTCGGCGAGCTCCTGGACGGTAACGCCCTGGGAGACCTTGATGGCGTCGAGGTCCTCGGGGTTCACGCCCTGGGCCAGCGCCTCCTCTATCTTGCGCTCCTCCTGAGCCTTGGCAGCCTCGCGCTCGCGCTTCTCCTTGCGCTTCTTGCGGCGACCGGTGGACTCGCGAGAGGCCTCCTCGACGGCGGCGCGGGCCTCCTCGAGCACCTTCTCGCGGCTGTACTCCTCGGCCTCGCGAGCCATGCGGCTGTAGTGGTCCTCTTCGTTGTTGTGGCCGCCCTTGCGCTTCTTGCCCTTGCCCTGCTTGTCGGGGTTGGGGAAGTCCATGCCGGCAGCGACATTGTTGCTGGCGTTGGTGCGATGGCTGTGCGGACGGTTCTCGGAGGCGTTGCGCTCGGAGTTGTTATCGGAGGCGTTGCGGTCGTTACGACGGCCACCGCGGCGGTCGTTGTTGCCGCCACGACGGTTGCCACGCTCGGCGGCACGCTCGGCCTTGGCCTTGTCCTCGGCGTCCTTCTTCTCCTTGAGCACGGTCTCCTGTGCGGCGATCTGGTCGAGCAGCGAACGGAAGCGCGAGCCGGAGTCGGAAGCGGGAACGGCGCGGCGCTGGGCCTCGCGGGCAGCCTCCTCCTTCTCGCGGGCAAGGCGCTCCTGCTCGGCCTTCTTCTTGGCCTCGGCCTCGGCGCGGGCGGCCTCCTCGGCAGCCTGGGCGGCTGCGAACTGGCGGCGCTCCTCCTCGCGTGCCTTCTCGGCGGCAATGCGCTCGCGCTCGGCCTCAGCGGCGCGTGCGGCCTCCTCGGCGGCAGCGGCCTGCTCCTCGGCCTGCTTGGCGGCCTCGACTTCCTGGGCGCGGGCCTCGATCACCGAGGCGAGCTGCTTGCGGACCATAGCGACATAGGCGTCCTCCAAGGTGGAGGAAGCGGACTTAGCAGGAATCTTCATATCGGCGAGATGACCCATCAGTTCCTTGGAGGTCATGCCGAACTCTTTGGCCAGGGTGGACACACGGACTTTTGCCATATGACTTCACCTACCCTTTCTGGCACCTTGGGTGCCTAGAGACTGAACGGGCGCGGGAGATGCGCCGGGGCCTGCCCGGCGCGACCGCGCGCTAGATCAGGTCCTCCGCATCATCGAAGACGTCGGTGTCGTGGACACCGCAGAAACGGGAGCCGGGACGAGCCTGGTTGCGGCACTGGATGCCGTCCTCGGACACGTACTCGCAGCGACGGACGTCCTCGTCCTCCTCGTCACCGATCAGGTCGGCGGCGGGCTCCTCGTGAACGGGAACGTTCTTGAGGATGTCGGCGGCAAGCGTCTCGGACTTGATGTCGATGTGCCAGCCGGTCAGACGCGCGGCGAGGCGGGCGTTCTGGCCCTCCTTGCCAATGGCGAGGGACAGCTGGTCATCGGGCACGATGACGCCGGCGTAGGCCTTCTCCTCGTCGATGAGGACGCGGGTGACCTTGGCAGGCGACAGGGCGTTAGCGACGTAGACGGCAGGATCGGCATCCCACAGGATGACGTCGACGCGCTCGCCACGGAGCTCGCCCACGACCGCGCGAACACGGCTGCCCTTGGGGCCGACGCAGGCGCCCACAGGATCCAGACGGTCGTCGAGCGAGTGGACGGCGACCTTGGAGCGCTGGCCGGGCTCGCGGGCGATCGACTTGATCTGGACGGTGCCCTCATAGATCTCGGGCACCTCCTGCTCAAACAGACGACGCATGAGCTCGGGGTGGGTACGGGAGATGACAATCGGCGGACGGCTGTGCTCGCCGCGAACCGGCTGCAGGTTGGAGTTGGGGTCGCGAACGTCGATGATTACGGCCTTGATGTGCTGATTGTGCAGGTAGCGCTCGCCCATCGGTCGCTCGTTGCGCTCGTTCTCGTAACGGCGCTGATCGAAGTGCGGAAGCTCGGCCTCGACGCCCTCGCGGATCTTGACGATCGTGAAGTCGGGCGTAGACTGCAGCACGGTACCGCTGATGAGGTCACCGATGCGGCCGGAGAACTCCTCATAGATCTGCTCGCGGGCGGAGTTGCGCACGATGGCGTTGATCTCGGCCTTGGCGTGCTGGGCGGCGATGCGGCTCGTGTTCTTGGGGGTGACGTCGATCTCCTCGAACTCGGTGAAGTTACCTTCCTCGTCCATGGAATCGTCGATCGGCTCCAGGCGGTAGACGTAGATCTTGCCGGTGGTGCGGTCGATGGTCACCTTGGCGCCCCACTCAAGATGCAGGATCTCGGCATAGCTCTTGGCGAGCGACTGCTCCAGGCGGTCGATCAGGTAGAGCTGGTCGATGTGCTTCTCCTGGCAAAGCTCCATCAGGGCGGACATCATGTCGGATGCTGCCATCTTACTTTCCTTCCTTCGCGGGCTTGAAGTCGTAGGTGGGCTTCAACTTGCACTTTTTAACATCAGAGAAATCGAGGGTAACGGACTCGCCGTCCTCGAGCTCGAGGGTCACGTCGGTCTCGGTCGCAGCGGCAATCTTGCCGGCGTACTTGCGACGGCCCTCGGTGGCGGTGGAGGTGAGCTCGCAGTCCTCGCCCACAAAGCGGGCAAAGTCGCACGGGCGGCGCAGCGGGCGCGCCATGCCTGGGCTCGACACCTCGAGCGTATAGCTCGAAGAGATGGGGTCGAGCTCCTCGATCACGTCGCCGACCCACTTGGTGTTGGCCGTGACGTCGTTGAGCGACAGGCTCTGCCCCTCGGCACCCTCGATACGCACGCGCACGCAGGGGGCCTTGGTGGCACCCACGAGCTCGACGTCGACAATGTCGACATCGTGCTGGGGAGCGACGGCCTCGAGCGCGTCGATGATCGCCTGCTCGGTCTTTGTCTTGACCATTGCGGCACCTCCATCCATATAAAAAAGAAGCGGGGCCGAAACCCCACTTCTTTCAATTACAACTTCATTTGCAAGCAAACTATAGCAATAGCTGCGGAAACGTGCAACCGTCATACAAATCCGCAGGTCAGCGTACGCACAGGTTCTCCACAAGAAATGGATAATTGGGTGTTGTCGCAAGTATCCATAACCAAAGCGAGGGGCGACTCCCTGCGGAATCGCCCCTCGCTTTTTCATGTCAGCTATGCGCGCAGTGCTTACTTGACCACCAGGTTGACCAGCTTGCCGGGCACGCAGATGGCCTTGACGACCGTCTTGCCCTCGAGCCACTTGGCGACGGCGACCTCGGCGGCAGCCTGCATCTCCTCGTTGGAGGCATCGCGGGCCACGTCGATGCGGCCGCGAACCTTGCCGAGCACCTGGACCACGATCTGCACCGTGTCCTCGATGGACTCGGCCAGGTCGAACTCGGGCCAGGCGGCGGTGTAGGCATTGCCCTCGCAGCCGAGCGCCTCGTGCCACAGCTCATCGGCCCAGAACGGGCAGATGGGCGCCAAGACGCTCACGATGTCCTTGGCCACGCCATAGCACAGGGCCTTGTCACGGGAAGCGCCCTCGTTGGCGTTGAGATAGGCGCTCGCCGCGTTGACAAGCTCCATGACAGCCGAGATCGCGGTGTTGAACTGGCCGCGATCAAAGTCCTCGGTGCACTTGGCGATGGTGCGGTGACGCTCGCGATAGAGCTTGAGCGCGGCCTCGTCGAGCACGGACTTGTCGAAGGCCACGTTGGCGTCGCCCGACTGGACGAGCTGCCAAACGATACGCCAGGCGCGCTTGATGAAACGGTTTGCGCCCTCAACGGCCTTGGGATCCCAGTCGAAGTCCTTCTCGGGCGGGGCGATAAACAGGATCGCCAGACGCATGGTGTCGGCGCCGTAGGGCTCGATGACCGAGCTCGGGGGCACGACGTTGCCCTTGGACTTGGACATGGTGTCGCCATTCTCGTCCTTGACCATGCCCTGGCACAGCAGGTTGGTGAAGGGCTCGTCCACGCTCAGCAGGCCCAGGTCGCGCAGCGCCTTGGTAAAGAAGCGGCTGTAGAGCAGGTGCAAAATGGCGTGCTCGATGCCGCCGATGTAGTTATCGACGGGCATCCAACGGTCGGCAGCCTCGCGGGAGAAGGGCAGCTCGGTGTTGTGCGGATCGGTGTAGCGCAGGTAATACCAGCTGGAGCAGGTGAAGGTGTCCATGGTATCGGTCTCGCGCTTGGCCGGGCGACCGCAGACCGGGCAGGTGGTCTCGTAGAAATCCTTGCACTCGGCGAGAGTCTCGCCGGCACCCAGGTCCAGGTTCTCGGGCAGCGTCACCGGCAGCTGATCCTCGGGCACGGGCACGATACCGCAGTGCTCGCAGTGAATGGCCGGGATGGGGTTGCCCCAATAGCGCTGGCGGCTGATGAGCCAGTCGCGCAGACGGAACTCGACCTTACGACGACCGCAGCCCATGGCCTCGAGGTCGGCCACGATCGCAGCCTCGCCCTCGGAGTGCTTGCCGCCGCGCATGCCGGTGTACTTGCCGGACTGGACGAGCGTGCCCTCGGCAGCGTGGGCGCAATCCCAGTCGACGGTCTCGGCATGGAAGGTATCGATGGTCTCACCGTTAGCCTCGACGGCTGCGCGGTCGTCATCGTCCAGGATGATCGGCACGATCGGCAGGTCATACTTGCGGGCGAACTCAAAGTCGCGCTGGTCACCGCAGGGAACAGCCATGACGGCACCGGTGCCGTAGTCGGCCACGACGTAGTCGGCAACCCACACGGGGACCTTCTCGCCGTTGACGGGGTTCACCACATAGCGGCCCGTAAAGGCGCCGTGCTTCTCGAGGGTGCCCTGGGCACGCTCGACGGCAGAGATGTGCTTGGAATCCTCGACGATCTTGGTGACGGCCTCCTCGTACTCCGTACCCTCGACGAGCTCGTGCAGACGCGCGTACTCGGGGGCAAGGACAAAGAAGGACACGCCAAAGAGCGTATCGGCACGCGTGGTGAAGACGGTGATCTTGCCCTCATCGCCCTCGATGGGCTCGCCATCCTTGTCGCACAGGGTAAAGTCGACCTCGGCGCCCTCGGAGCGGCCGATCCAGTTGGCCTGCATCTGCTTTACGCGCTCGGGCCAGCCGGGGAGCTTCTCCAGGTCGTCGAGCAGCTCCTGGGAGTACTCGGTAATCTTGAAGTACCACTGCTCAAGATCGCGCTTCTCGGGCTCGGTGCCACAACGCCAGCACTTGCCCTCGGTGACCTGCTCGTTGGCCAGAACGGTCTTGCAGGTGGGGCACCAGTTCACCGGGTTCTTCTTGCGGTAGACCAGGCCCTTTTCCCACATCTTCTCAAAGATCCACTGGCCCCAACGGTAGTAGTCGGGGCTGCAGGTCTTGACCATGCGATCCAGATCGTAGGAGAAGCCCATGCGCTTCATCGTGGCGAGCGCCTGATCCATGTTCTTATACGTCCAGGCGGCAGCCTGCGTGTTGTGCTTGATGGCGGCGTTCTCGGCGGGCAGGCCAAAGGCATCAAAGCCGATGGGATGCAGCACGTCGTAGCCGCGCATGCGAGCCTGACGGGCCATGGCATCGCCGATGGTGTAGTTGCGCGCGTGGCCCATGTGCAGGTCGCCCGACGGATACGGGAACATCTCGAGCACATACTTCTTGGGCTTGCTGGCGTCGGTGTCGACGGCAAAGAGGTTGGAGTCCTCCCAGGCCTTCATCCACTTGGACTCAATGGCCCGCGCGTCGTAGGCAGGGATCTCGTCCTTATGATCTGTGCAATCGCACATATCAGCTCCTTTAATCTTAGCTGGGGTCGGTCGGCTTGGCTTTATTCGCTACTGCGGACAGTCCTGCGCAAGACGAAGAGCACGTTAAGTGCTCTTCTTTGCGTGCGGAACTTGTAGCGAACAAAGCCAAGCCGACCGACCCTAAGGTTAACTTGACTGATGATAGCAAATACGACAAGCGAGTTGCCTACGACTTGCAGGCATCTCGCTTTATCTTAATAACGTGGTTGTGAATCAACCGCTAATTGCTACCCGCTCAAGCATGGTCGGGTTTTCCAAGTGCCGCAGATTGCCGTGAAAGAGGAGCGACGCGTACTTTGGTACGCGAGCGACGGTTTGAACGGCAAGGTGCGGTGCTTGGGAAAGCAGCTTATCGATAGGTTACGGACTGCTGAGAGTCTTTCACTACTACGTCATGGGCGCCACCTTCGACGATGGAGGTGGAGCTGACCAGGGTTAGGCGTGCCTTTTCCTGGAGCTCGGGGATCGAGAGGGCGCCGCAGTTGCACATCGTGGACTTGACCTTATAGAGCGTTCCGCCCACGCCGTCCTTGAGGGAGCCGGCGTAAGGCACGTAGGAGTCGACGCCCTCGACGAAGCTGAGCTTCGCGGCACCACCCAGGTCGTAGCGCTGCCAGTTGCGGGCACGTGCAGAACCCTCGCCCCAGTACTCCTTCATGTACTGGCCGTTGACGTTGACGCGCTCGGTCGGGCTCTCGTCGAAGCGGGCGAAGTAGCGGCCCAGCATCATAAAGTCGGCACCCATGGCAAGGGCGAGCGTCATGTGGTAGTCATAGACAATGCCGCCGTCGGAGCACACGGGCACGTAGATACCGGTCTCCTCGTAGTACTCGTCACGGGCGCGGCAGACGTCGATCAGCGCGGTGGCCTGACCACGGCCGATTCCCTTGGTCTCGCGGGTGATGCAGATGGAACCGCCGCCGATACCGACCTTGATGAAGTCGGCACCGCAGTCGGCCAAAAAGCGGAAGCCCTCGGCATCGACGACGTTACCGGCGCCGACCTTGACATCCTCGCCGTAGTTGGCGCGGATCCACTCGATGGTGCGCTTCTGCCACTCGCTGAAGCCCTCGGAGGAGTCGATGCACAGGACATCGGCACCGGCCTCGATGAGCAGCGGCACGCGCTCGGCATAGTCGCGGGTGTTGATACCGGCGCCAACCATGTAGCGCTTGTCATTATCGAGCAACTCGTTGGGGTTGGTCTTGTGGCTGTCGTAGTCCTTGCGGAAGACGATGCCCATGAGGTGATCGTTGTCGTCGACGATGGGCAGGGCGTTGAGCTTGTTGTCCCAAATGACGTCGTTGGCGACCTTGAGGCTGATGTTCTTGTCGCCCACGATGAGCTGCTCACGCGGAGTCATGAACTCGGAGACCTTCTTCTGGCGGTCATCGCGGCTGGGGCGATAGTCGCGGCTGGTGACGATACCCAAGAGCTTACCCTTGGGAGTGCCGTCGTCGGTAACCGGCATGGTGGAGTGGCCAGTCTTCTCCTTGAGCTCGATGACCTGCTCCATAGTCATGTCGGGGGTCAGCGTGGAATCGGACTGGACGAAGCCGGCCTTGTGATCCTTGACGGCCTTGACCATGGCGGCCTCGGACTCGGGGGTCTGGGAACCGTAGATGAAGGACAGGCCGCCCTCGGTAGCGAGCGCAACACCCATGTCGACGCCCGAGACGGACTGCATGATGGCGGAAACCATGGGGATGTTCAGGGTGATTGCCGGCTTCTCACCGCGCTTGAAGCGGGTTAGCGGCGTCTTAAGAGAGACGTTGTTGGGGATGCACTGCGAGGACGAGTAACCAGGGACCAGCAGATACTCCGAAAACGTGTGGGACTCACCGGGAAAGAACGTAGCCATGTTTCTCCTTTTTCCATGCGACCGGTCGGCTGCAGGCCTCGTAGGACCCAGCCCAACCTTGGGCGCCCAATACTGGGGAAGTATCTTAGCGCACTTTGACTGCTACAATGCATGATTTAAGAAGAGCACACGAGGGCTTGACGCAGGCTTTGCGTTTGCCCAGCAAACACTTTAGCGGGGAGACGTGGGGCACATGGAGTACATGACAACGGCGCGGCTGGTCATTCAATCGTGCGACAAAGACCTGCCGGGCGTGTTCGGTCACGGTTGCGTTTTGCTGCTACAGGGCATCGCCCGCGAGCACTCGCTCAACCGCGCCGCCAAAAGCATGGGCATGGCCTATTCCAAGGCCTGGCGCATTGTGAATGAGGCAGAAGGACAGCTGGGTTGCAAGCTCATCGAGCGCGACGGCGCCCGCGGATCCACGCTCACCCCCGCCGGCGAGCGAGCCATCGAGGTCTACGAGACCCTGCAGGCAAAAATCAATGAAGTCATTGCCGCCAAAGCCGACACCCTCATCGCCAGCATCAGCCAAAAGTAGCCAATTTAGGACGGGACTCATTTTGCTAGCCACCACATCGGTATATGAAGATAGCAAATTTGATTGGTTGAGCCGGTTGGACCACCTGCCCAACTGCAAAAATCGAGTTGCGCGGTCAGCCGGAGGTCTTTCACAAGTCAAAGATGCCGTCTTTGGACCAGTTCAGACCGATGCAACGTTTGATTCCGCACATTTCCTGCACAAGAAAGTACATATTCAACCAAATTAGAACAAAGTCGCTCTATTAATTATGCCCGTGGCCAAGATGAGCCCAGCAGAAAACCGCGCAACTCGAAAAATGCAGATGACGCCTTCGTTAGCAAAGTCGAATGTGACAAAGGGGCTGTCCCTTTGTCACATTCGGAGGGCGTTGTCTAGAGTGGCGGCAACTGTCAGGGGGTCGTCGATGCCGGCGAAGAGGCGGATGGTGGTTGCCTGCTTGCCGCGTGGGGCCGAGAGGCGCGTTGTTGGGCCGCCGGCGGGTGATGTGCGGAACTCGTCCGGTAAGGTATCGAACAGCTCGCCCGCCGTACGGTCGATAAGGTCGAACTCAACTGCCGGACCAAAGCCGTGCTCCAGGATTTCCGTCGCAGCGGCATGATCGGGATGCGAGCTCAGCCCGGGATAGCGCACTTCGCGCACCATCTCATTCGCAACCAAATACTCGCCCAGTGCACGTGCGCGGTCGAAGTGTGCCTGCATGCGATCGTTGAGCGAGGACAGCCCGCGCTCAAGCACGTCAGCCTCCTCGACAGACAGGTCGAGCGCCGACACGCCGCAGCCCGCAAACAACGCATGCGCGCACTCGGCAGCGGCATCCACGCGATGACGCTTGAGTTGCGAGCGCGCCACCGAAGCGGCAGCGAGCTTACGCGGAGCCCTACCGGCGCATACGCGATCGAGCGCCTCAAGCGACAGCACGGCACCCAAACGCAACGGATCGCACCCAAAGACGCCAGCCACCGTGTTATCCGCCACGAGCAGCGCATGGGCCTCGCGAGCTGCGCGTCCCAGGGCGCGCAGATCGGGTACGCGCAGGCCAAAGCCTCCGATTGAGTTTACTAACCACCACAGGTGCGGCCCCTCGGCATCAAACGAAGCATCAAAGCCCTCGGACGCCGCAACAAACGCTGTGACCGACGGCTCCCCCACCAGTGCCACGTCGCGGCCATCAAAGCCGCGCTCAAACGCATCGGCAAAGTCATCGGCAAATGCAATCAGGCGATCGCCGGGGCGCACAACCCCCAGCTGCGACAGCGCCGCCGGCACATGCGGTGCCGCAAGCAACCGCGCTTCACGCGCGCCGGCCCTCAAAGCCCAAGCATTCTCTAGCTGCTGCACGTCCACGCGGTACCGTCCCTTCATAAACAAAAAACCACGATGCGGATGCTACCCGCACCGTGGGCAACGGCTGAAGTATAGCGCCGATATACGACGAGACGTCTAGATGTTGAGCGCGTGGTAGTTCACGTTCGCGCCCGGCGCATCAACGAGCACGCCATAGCTCTCAGGATAGATACGCGTCGAGAACACGAGCGTACCATCGTTCACAAACACCTCGACCGACGAAACATCGCCTACGATACGCACGCTACGCACCTCGTCGACCAGGGCGCCGAGGCCGCCGCCGAAGCAGCCGGCGATGAAGGGCTTAAAGAAGCGCAGGTTCACACCGAAGATGGCAGGCTCGGTAATGCCCATGAAGGCGGACAGGGCCGAAGGAAGCGCCAGACCCTTGATCTTGGCGTCGCGGGTCTTAAAGGCAACGGCGAGCGCGGCTCCACCCTGGGCGATGCTGGCAGCGCTGGCGATGGGCAGCCAGTAGGTCACGCCATACTGGGCGAGCTGGCCCAGGTCGATGGCGGTGTACATCTGGTGGATACCGGTAACGACCGTGGAAGCATAGAACAGGCCGACGATGAAGAAACCGATGCCGAAGGGCAGAGTCAGCAGAGCCTGGATCAGACCGAGGATGGCGTTCTCGGCCCACACAAAGACGGGGCCGACGGCGATGAGCGTCACGAGCACGGTCACGAACACGGAGACGGGCGGGGTCACAAAGAAGTCGAACATCTCGGGAACGATCTTGTGCAGACGCTTCTCCAGGAAGGCCAGAATGGCGCAGGCGATGACGATGGGGATAACATGGCCCTGATAGCCAACCCACTCAAAGCCGTACACGCCGGGGATGACGGTGACCATGGTCTGCACGCCCTCGGAGGCAACCGTGTAGGCGCTCTGCAGCGAGGAGTTGATGAACGCACCGCCGACGACGGCACCCAGGTAAGAGTTGGCGCCAAAGACCTTAGCCGCAGAGTAACCGATCAGGATCTGCAAGATACCAAAGGACGTACCGGAGACTAGGTCGGCGATCTTGTAAATAAAGTTATTGGTGTCGAGCGCGATAAAGCGTTGGAGGCCATGAAGTTGAGGGCGCTCATAATACCCAACAGCAGGCCCGAAGCCACGATGGCGGGAATGATGGGGACAAAGATGTCGCCGAGGACCTTAATGGCGCGCATAAAGATGTATAGCGGCGAACGGTCGATATTGAACGGTAAAAGGTAGTTTCGAGACAGAATAGTTGGCTCTGAGGCAATCGCAGACGGACAAAGTCTAGACATTCATGAGCTGATGGCCGAGTTTGAGCGTCCGCAGGCCGCCCTCCCCCTCCACGCCGTCGAGCGCGTCAAGCAACATGTTGGTCGCCTCGACGCCACTGGTCAGGTAGCCGTAATGCACGGTGGGAATGCCGCCCGTCAGCGCGCGCAAAAAAGCGTTGTCGCCAAAACCGCTCACGCGACGCACACCCTCGCCCATGCCGCGCACCTCATCAAGAGCGCGCAGCGCGCCGGCGGCCATGGTGTCGGTCGCGCAGGCGATAAACGAAACATCGGGGGCATCGGCAAGCAGCTCGCGCGCCGCGCGATAGCCCGAGTCGAGTGTAAAGGACCCTTGACGAATCAGGCTCGGATCAAGCGCCACACCCGCGGCCCCCAGGCCAGCCTCAAATCCGCGGCGGCGATCGTAGCCGGCGGCACGGTCCTCTTCGGTAACCCCGATGTAGGCAATCTTGCCCTCAACGCGCCTTGCGATCGCATGGCCCAACTCGAAGGCAGCCTCGTAGTCGTCTTGGTAGACGCAAGCCGCGCCCTCAACATTTTGGCCAATGAGAACAAGAGGAACGCGACAGGACGAAATCGCAGCACGATGCTCGTCCGTAATCATGGTTGCCACCAGCACGATGCCGTCGACCGGATGGTTCTGGAACAAGTCGAGGTACTCGAGCTCTCGCTCTGTCACGTTATCGGTATTGGCAAGCAGCATCTGATAGCCGCGACGACCGAGCACCTGGCCTATTCCGGCGGTAATGCGGCTCACCGATTCGGAGTTAATCTTAGGCACGATGACGCCGATAAGCTTGGTGGATCCGGTGCGCAGCGCGCGAGCCTGATTGGACCGCACGTAACCGGTCTCTTGAATCGCCTGTTTAATGCGCTCGGCCTTGTCCGTCGAGATATATCCACCGTTGAGGTAGCGCGAGACCGCGGCACTCGAAACGCCCGCCAGCTCGGCGACATCTTTCATCTTTACCACGAGTACCCCTGTCATTGAAATCGCTTTCACCATGATACCCGCGCGAGCAACGGTTTGAGCGGCAGATCGCCCGGCAGATGTCCGCGCAGCGTCGGCCGGTCCGGCGTTTGTTAAAACGCCGGAACTCAACCGTGGTATTCGCCGTTGTATTGGATGAGCGTGAGGTCCTCTACGCCGTCGAGCGCGCGGATTGCGTCCGCGTAGGGCATGTCTACGCCGTCCGAGAACACTTCGACGGCCATCTCCACCTTATCGCCGCGCATGGTCTTGGACTTCACCGTAAACTTGGTGCGGCCAAAGGCTCGCACGATATCGTCGCCCGTGGTTTGGCCCGTATAGTGAATCACCATCATGTACACGCGCGCCTTGTCCTGGTGCGACGCAAAGCCCGCGATCATCACCACGATCACCACGGCCGTCAGCCCCACGAGCGCATACATACCGGCGCCCGCCGTGATGCCCGTGGTAATGGCCCAGAACAGGTACAGCAGGTCGAGCGGGTCCTTCACCGCCGTACGGTAACGCACGATCGACAAGGCGCCGACCATACCGAGCGAGATGACCACGTTGGTCGAAATCGCGAGCGTCACCATACAGGTGAGCACGCACATGCCCACGAGCGTCACGGCAAAGCTGCGCGAGTACACCACGCCCGTAAAGAAGCGCTTGTACACGTGGTAGATCAAAATACCCATGGCCAGCGCCACCAGCAGCGACAGACCGATCTTGGCAGGATCGACCTGACCAAACGCCTCCAGAACGGAGTTCTTAAAAAAATCCCTGGTGCTCATGGTCTAAATATCCCCTCGGTTCTCAAAGTCCGATTCCCAGTAATTAAATCCGCGCAGGTAGGCGGTCTTTTCGTAACACAGGCAGTATTTGGAGACCGCCGTGAGCTCCGCCGCGCCCGGCGGCACCATATCGCGCACGAGCTGCGGGCAAAACTCGGTAAACTTGACCTCCATCACCAGCTTGCCGGGCTCAAGAACCGGCAGCGCGGGCAGCGTCGCGTCAAAGATATCGAAGCCCCCCACCGCCGCACGCACGTTCATGTCAAACGTAATGCGCACCGTGCCCTCGTCCATCACCCACGGCTCGCGCTCGTAGTCCACGATGGTCCGCGGTCGCATCATGTTGCAGATGCACTCGATATAGAACTCACGGCAGAGCTGGTGCGGGCTGCGCAGCAAAAAGTCGTAGTCGCCGGCCAGGATGCACTCAAACTCGTCGCGCGTGAGCGGCGCGTCTTCCTTATAGATCCAGCTGCCGTACTTCTTTTTGCGCTCGAGCTTAATCACCTTGTCGCCGCCGTTATAGATGCGCACGCGATACTTTTTGCGCATGAGGATGCCGGCGTCTTTTTCCTCGTAGGCCGTATTTGCGTAATCGTCAAAGTATAGGCTGCGGATGGTGTAGCCGCCCGAACGCGCATGCTTGTCCAGCTTAAACACGGGCGCCATACGGCACGCCAGCGCGGCATGCTCGCCCTCATTAATGAGGTATTTGAGCTCGTGGCGGTAACGCTCCTGCGTGGCACGCGCAGGCGGGGCCGCCAAGCGCTCAAGCAGCGCGCTAGCCCTCCTCATACGTGTCCTCCACGACCTTGCCCCCGTCTTGCACGTAGAAGCACTTCATGCCGTACTGCTTGCCGTCGTCGGTAACGTAATAGTCAAACGCATCTTGCGTATAGCCGTCGGAGTTCGTGGCACGCACGCGCACAAAGTACTGGCCGGTATCGGGTGCATCGCACGTTACCTCCGGCAGCAGCACGTCCTCGGCCTTAAAAAGCACGTCGCTTATGGCATAGTCGCGCGCAAGCTCCACGGTATAGCGAATGTCACGAGCTTGGAAATCGTACGAGGCATCCCAGTTAATACGCAGCTTGCCGTTATCGATCTGCGGCACGCCAATGTAGAACGGCATGGGCTTTTTATAGCTTTCGCAATAGCTCTTGTAGTTTTCCTCGATCTCGGAGGGAATCGCCGCGGCGATCTGCTCGTATTGGTCCTTGGTCACGGGCAGGTTATCGATATCGGGCGAAGCGAACACCAGCGGCTCGGTGACCTCGCGATAATGCTTGATCATCTTGGCCAGGCGCGCCTCGGTCAAATACGAGCGCAAGTCCTTGACGGCGCGGTCGAGCTCGCTGCGGAACGACTTGCTGCGCAGCGCGCGATTGAACAGCACGTTACCCCAGTAGTTGCTCGCGCCGCGCTCCCAGCTCGCATAGTCCGAGAACCCCTTCAGGCTCAGCTCCAGCTTGCGCAGCATGCCGTCGTTATCCCAATCCAGGATGTACCAGACCTTAGAGTTGAGCGGGCTGTACAGATAGCAGTTACGGTTCTGTGTATCACAGTTGCCCGTCAGGATCTGAAACGCCAGCCAGTAGGCTAGATTCTCGGTATCAAAATACGTATCGAGCACGTCATCGATCTTTTGCGAGCTGTCGTTGAGCGCGTCGAGCATCTCGATGAGCTTGGTGTGGTCCGAGTCGCCCTTGATCTCGAGCATACCTTCAAAGTTGGCCTGGTTGTAGTCGGGATCGTCGGCGAGCTTAACGGTCTCCTCATAGCGGTTGAAATCGAAGCTGTTGACCTTGTACAGGTGCCCGCTCTTATCCAGGCCGTGCGCCTTGAGCGCTGTCTTGTTGAGCTGCTCGACCTGCGTAAACAGGCCGTAGTCCTCAAAGGTGTCGTTGGACTTCTCGGTCTGGTCGCACACCCACAGATGCACAAACTGCGTGCGCAGGCCCATCATCTGGGGAATGCCGCGAATGATGTCGTAGGCCATCTTGTTGCGAAAGCGCATGCCCTCGCCCATATGCTTGTTGAGCGCAATCGCGCGCTGGCTGCGCCAGGTGCCCTTGCCCTTTTTGAGCTCCACCTTGTAATTCTTTTGCGTGTTGGTGCTCGACGTCTGGCCGCGCACCTGCACGGTGGCATTGGGCGCTTCCTCGCCGTAGCCCACCTCGCCGGCCACCGGACCCTCCTCGTCACCCGCCTGCAAAAGGCCCATGACCTGATAGCGCGTCACGCCCATGTCGGCATAGTCGTAGACCGAGTACGTATTAATCTCGGCCCAGCTGTGATCCGTGTTCTCGGAGCTGTTGCCGCGCGAGACCGTCAGATACATGGTCACGATGCCCGAGTCGTCGTAGACCTCGTACAGCTCGTCCTTATCGCGCAGGTGCTTGGCCCCATCCGAGGCATCGGCCTTTTTGATCTTGCCCTGCCTTTTGACCTTTTTGGTCGAGGAGTCCTCCTGCGCCGAGCAGCCCGAAAGCAGCAGCGTACCGGCGGCCGCCTCGATCAGGCGACGACGCGATATCAACTTATCGGTCATCAGAACCTCCCCTGTGATTGCGATACACACGGACCACCGTGCGCTCAAACGCGCCATGCGGCTCGCCGGCTTGGCGACGCTCCTCGTAGCGCTGCTCGGCACGGTCGAGCAAGCGACCCAGCTGAGTAAAACGACCCGTTTTGTCGGTCGCTACAATGGGCTGCTGACTCAGGATACGATACGGCAAATTGGCAGTATAGGTGTCGAGCCGCAGCAGCGCCACGACAAAAAACACCGCCGCGCCCAGCAAAAAGCCAAAGCCGTAGAACTGCTGCGGCAAGAACAGCGACACGACGGTCGCAAGCCCCGCCACGCCCGCAAACAGGCCCGATGTCAGCACGGCCCCCCTATAGTCGGTAAAGTACAGCAAGATGAGCAGAATCGTATTGCCCACGGCATACAGGCCGTAGCCCACGCACAGCGTACGGAAATAGCCGTGCATAAGGTTATTCTGACAGTCTAGGAAACGGGTGATGGATTCGCTATGTCGAGCTGCGGAAACG
>CABVDE010000009.1 GCA_902496945.1 uncultured Collinsella sp. | reverse complement strand
CGCCCAAACCCTCGCCGGCCGTAGTGATAAGGATGGCTCCGGCGCAAAGGATGACTGCGACGACGGCAATGGCGATCGAGAAGACAACGACCTTCTTTTGTGTCTGGCTGCGCTCTGCCGCGGCTTTGGCACGCAGACTGTTGGGGGCGACACGTGCCGTGGTTGCACGCCCCGCAGCCTGACGCATCTCCTGTGTGGTCGCAGCGCCATCTAGGTGCTCGTCGGCGTCGAGCTCAACGGGCTCATAGGCGCCGGCGGGATAGTCGACGGCGGCGTGTGTGCCCTTGATGACCTCGGCGCTAGCCGAGATGAAGTGGCGGTAGACCTGCGAGGACACGACGGTAACGACTGAGCTCACGGCGGCGCCAATCACTGAGCCGGCAATGCCAATCTTTGAAGCGAGTGCTACGCTCGTGGCGGCAGCTGCGGCGCCGGCGACAATCTGGGGAATGGAAATGTCGTCAAAGAGCTTTTTCTTGGGCGCAATGGCCATGGTCTGGCCGATGGAATGGTTTTCGTGAACGCCGTTGTTCAGTGCGGCGGGAGTCATGACGCGTGTGCGCGGCGCGTCGGTGTACTTAGTCGTCATACGGGGTCCTCCCGGTGTAAATCTGCTTCGTTTTATGTAGCCATCAGGGTACCCACCAGATGTGAATCGTACGTGACATTTAACAGATACCATCAACTCATCAAGGGCTCATAAAATGGCGGGATGCGGTCGAGCACAGCGATTGAACTACAATAGGGCGTGCTAATTGTTTAGAACGGCGTTTACGCACGGGAGCATTCTCATGGATCTTCACCTTTCTCAGTCTGATGGCTTTTTGCGTGTGGCGACGGCTTCGCCGCGGATTCGCGTAGCCGATGTCGAGGGCAATGCCGAGGTAGCGTTGTCGGCTGTTCGCGAGGCTGCTGAGCGCGGCGTTCGCGCGTTGGTACTGCCCGAGCTTAATCTGACCGGATATACTGCGGCGGACCTGTTCCATAACCGCACGCTGCTGCATGCCTGCGAGGCTGCTCTGGTGCGTATCCTCGACAAGACTCGTGAGCTGCCGATTCTCTTTACCGTCGGTCTTCCCGTTGCGGTTGCCGAGAATATCTACAACTGCGCCGCCGTGTGCTGCGCGGGCGAGCTTTTGGGCCTCACGGCCAAGAAGAACCTGCCCAACTACGGCGAGTTCTACGAGCGCCGTTGGTTTGCTCCGGCGCCTGCGGATCCCGTGTGGGTTGAATTTGCCGGTCAGGGTCCGGTTCCGCTGGGTTCGGGGCTTGTCTACCGTTGCTGCGACGAGGACGCCGAGGACATGGTGCTTGGCGTTGAGGTCTGTGAGGACCTGTGGGTGCCGGCGCCCCCCTCGACCGAGATGGCGCTTGCCGGTGCGACGGTGATCCTCAACCCCTCTGCTTCTGACGAAATCATCGGTAAGGCAGATTACCGACGCAGCCTCATATCCAACCAGAGCGCGCGTCTGTACTGTGCCTATGCCTATGCAGACGCGAGTGAGGGCGAGTCTACGACCGACATGGTCTTTGCGGGCGAGAACCTCATCTACGAAAACGGATCTAAGCTCGCCGCGACTAAGCTCCTCACCTGCGATATGGCCGTCGCCGACGTCGATCTTGACCGCTTGATTGCCGAGCGCCGTCGCTCGACGACATGGACGCGCTCGGACGATGCGCCGGAGGCCGTGACCGTCGAGTTCTCGTTTGAGGGAACGCCCACCGAAGAGTCCATCCTGCGCAACGCTTGCGACATCGACCGCGTCTTCCCGTGCGCACCCTTCGTCCCGGCCGACCACGGTGACCTGGCCGAGCGCTGCGAGACCATCCTCGACCTGCAGACGGCTGGCCTCAAGACCCGTCTTGCCCACACGGGCACCAAGGCTGCTGTCATCGGTCTTTCGGGCGGTCTTGATTCCACGCTCGCGCTGCTCGTGACGGTTCGCGCCTTCGATGCGCTGGGATTGCCGCGCACCGGTATCACGGCCGTGTCCATGCCCGGCTTTGGTACTACGCACCGCACCAAGTCCAATGCCGAGTCGCTCGCCCGTGACTTGGGTGTGAGCTTCCGCGAGGTTTCGATCCATGCGGCTGTGGAGCGGCATTTTAAGGACATCGAGCACGATCCGGCCGTTCAAGACGTGACCTACGAGAACAGCCAGGCGCGTGAGCGCACGCAGATTCTCATGGATCTGGCCAACCAGGCCGGCGGCTTTGTCATCGGCACCGGTGACCTGTCGGAGCTGGCACTCGGCTGGGCCACGTACAACGGTGACCACATGAGCATGTATGCCGTCAATGCGAGCGTGCCCAAAACGCTCGTGCGCCATCTGGTGCGCTATGCGGCCGATGTCTTTGGCGGGCGCATTGCCACCACACTGCTCGACATTCTTGACACGCCGGTGTCGCCCGAGCTTCTGCCGCCGACGGGCGACGGCGAGATCGCTCAGAAGACCGAGGACCTGGTGGGTCCGTATGAGTTGCACGACTACTTCCTCTACTACCTACTGCGTTTTGGCTTTGAACCGGGCAAGATCTACCGCATGGCGCTCAAGAGCTTTGAGGGCGTCTACGACGAGGCGACCATCCACACGTGGCTGCGTACGTTCTACCGCCGTTTCTTTGCCCAGCAGTTTAAGCGCAGTTGCCTGCCTGACGGTCCCAAGGTGGGCTCGGTCACGCTCAGCCCGCGCGGTGACTGGCGCATGCCGAGCGATGCATCGAGCCGCCTCTGGCTCGCCCAGATCGATGCACTGCGCCCGATTGACTAACACCGCGGGTCGATTGGCTAAGGTTGGCTAAATTGAACCAAAACGGGGGTTGCAAGCGTTACACTTTTGCAATCTGAAGGCCCGTATCGCGCGGCGCTCTTGTCGGAGCGCCGCGTTTTTTGTTTTGAAAGGTGGCACCATGCAGGCATCGCAGCGTCTCGACCGCTTTGGCGCGGAGGTTTTTGCCTCGCTCAATAACAAGCTTCTTGCGCTTAAGGCCCAAGGCAAGACTATTTATAACATGAGCGTGGGTACGCCCGACTTTAAGCCGTACGATCACGTGGTCGAGGCGCTCACGCAGGCCGCCCAGGACCCCGAGATGTGGAAGTACGCTCTGCGCGATCTGCCCGAGCTCAAGCAGGCCGTGTGCGATTACTACGAGCGCCGTTTTGGTGTGGCGGGCATCACGCCGTCCATGGTTCAGTCGTGCAACGGCACGCAGGAGGGCGTGGGTCACTTGGGCCTGGCGCTGCTCGACCCGGGCGATACCATCCTGGTGCCCGATCCGTGCTATCCGGTCTTTGAAGCGGGGGCCAAGATTGCCGACGCCAAACTCGAGTACTACCCGCTGGTCGCCGAGCACAACTATCTGCCCTACGTGGCGGGTATCGACCCCGAGGTTGCCGACCGCGCCAAGTATATGATCGTGTCGCTGCCTGCGAACCCGGTGGGCTCGGTGGGCACGCCCAAGGTCTACGAGGAGATTATCGCTTTCGCCCGCGAACACGATCTGCTCATCGTCCATGACAACGCGTACTCGGACATCGTGTTCGACGGCGAGCCGGGTGGAAGCTTCTTGCAGTACCCCGGCGCGCTCGAGGTGGGCGTGGAGTTCTTCTCGCTCTCCAAGTCGTTTAACGTCACCGGCGCGCGCATCGGCTTTTTGGTCGGTCGCGAGGACGTGGTCTTGGCATTTTCTAAGCTGCGTAGCCAGATTGACTTTGGCATGTTCTTTCCAATCCAGAAGGCCGCCATCGCCTGCCTGAACGGCCCGCGCGATGAGGTCGAGGCGCAGCGCCTGAAGTACCAGGAGCGTCGCGATGCCCTGTGCGACGGTCTTGAGGACCTGGGCTGGGAGCGTCCCAATGCGCACGGTTCTATGTTTGTGTGGGCCAAGCTTCCCGGCGGCCGCACCGACTCGATGGCGTTTTGCGAGGAGCTCATGGAGAAGGCTGGCGTTGTGGTGACGCCGGGCGCAAGCTTTGGGCCTTCGGGCGAGGGACACGTGCGTATGGCGCTGGTGTTGCCGCCCGTTCAGATCGCTTTGGCCGTCGAGGCTATTCGCGAGGCAGGCCTGTATTAAGGACTCGTTTTCGCGAGTCAATAGATCGAAACCGATTTCGTGCAGTTATTTTACGAATTCTTCAAACAATTTCGGTAAACGGTCGATTTTTGACTGCGAATAGGAGCATAATCAAAGTCCCGATTGGATGTATTGGGATTACGGCAAACCGCTCGGGTCGCCCTGGGCGCTTTGTTTGTGGAGAGAGATGGGAGTTTCTAATGGTTAACGAGAAGAAGGTCGCTATTGTCGGCTGCGGTTTCGTCGGTTCGTCCTCGGCGTTCGCGTTGATGCAGAGTGGTCTGTTCTCCGAGATGGTCCTCATCGACGTGGACAAGAACCGCGCCGAGGGTGAGGCCCTGGATATCGCACACGGCATGGTGTTTGCCGAGCCGATGAAGATCTACGCCGGCGATTATTCCGATGTCGCCGACGCCGCCATGATCGTCGTCACCGCTGGCGCTGCCCAGAAGCCCGGTGAGACCCGCCTGGACCTGGTCAACAAGAACGTCAGCATCTTCAAGTCCATTATTCCCGAGATTAAGAAGTCCGGCTTTGACGGCATCCTGCTGATCGTCTCCAACCCGGTCGACGTTCTGACCTATGCCGCCATCAAGATGTCCGGCCTGCCCGAGGGCCATGTCATCGGCTCCGGCACCGTGCTCGACACCGGCCGCCTGCAGCAGATGCTCGGTGCCCACGTCGAGGTTGACCCGCGCGACGTTCAGGCCTATGTCATGGGCGAGCACGGCGACTCCGAGTTTGTCGCTTGGTCCAGCGCTCAGGTTGCCGGCGTGCCGCTGAACACCTTCTGCGAGCTTCACGGCCATCTGGAGCATGAGGCCGCCGAGAAGCGCATCGCCGAGGACGTCAAGAACTCCGCCTACACCATCATCGAGAAGAAACACGCCACCTACTACGGTGTCGCTATGGCCGTCAAGCGCATCTGTACCGCCGTCATGCGCGATGAGCAGACCGTTCTGCCCGTCTCCTCGCTCATGGTGGGTGAGTACGGCCTGTCCGATCTGGCCATCTCCATGCCGACCGTCGTTGGCCGCGACGGCGTTGTCTGCCGCGTCCCCGTGCCGCTGAACGATGACGAGCAGAGCGAGCTCACCGCCTCCGCCAAGGCCCTCAAGGACATCATCGACAGCGTCGACTTCTCCTGCTAAATCAAGCTCGCTAGAGCGAAAAGCTACAATGAAGGCGTCCGGGTCCACATGGCCCGGGCGCCTTTTTGGTGCAATGGATCCGGACCCCATTGCGTCATTTGATGGGAGGGCCATGTCGGATTCGCCTAATTTTTTGACCTATGCCCAGACGGCGTTTGATTCGTTTGAGGAGCGGCCGTTCTGCGCGGTGGATAGCCTCGTCTTTGCGTGGTTGTCCTATTTGCGTTTGCCGGGTGATATGGCGGAGCTGACGAACTGGCAGGGCCTAGACGTACGCGAGCTGCTGCGTGCCGAGTGCTACCGGGACATGATTGACGACTTGTGGGACCCAGAGGGGAGCAGGGCCTTGTTGGAGGCCGTGGCAGCAAGCCCTCGCTACCGTGGCGTGCACGTTTGCGGCTATCGTGCCGTGAGCGATGTGGTGACGACAGAGCAGTTTGCGGCCATGGCGTTCCGGTTTCCGGCGGGGTTTAGTTATCTTTCCTTCCGGGGGACCGACAGCACGATTGTGGGCTGGAAAGAGGACTTTAACATGGCGTTCCGGTGTCCTGTGCCGGCCCAGGAATCTGCGGCGCGTTATGTGGACGAGGCGGCGGATGCGATTGACGGGCCGCTTTTGTGCGGAGGTCATTCCAAGGGTGGAAACCTTGCGGTGTACGGTGCGGCGATGTGCTCCGATGTCGCCCGTGAGCGAATCGAACGGGCGTTTTCCCATGATGGTCCGGGCTTCGTCGAGGAGTTTCTGAACGGCAACGCCTTTGCCGATCTTTCCGATCGAATCGACAAGACACTACCTCGGTCGTCGATCTTTGGCATGATGTTCGAGACACAGGAGGACTATGCCATCGTTGAGAGCACCGAGTTCAGCCTGCTGCAGCACAATCCCTTTAGCTGGGTGGTCGATGGTCACGACTTCGTGTACTGTGAGCGCCTGTCCGCCGGTGCTCGATACGTTGATGGCTCCATTCGCGAGATGCTGCTTGCAGTGTCGCCTAGCGAGCGCGAGCGTTTTGTAGATGCGTTGTTCTCCGTGTTTGAGGCTACGGGTGCTGAGCGGTTTGCGGATATCGCTGGGAATCTGCGCGAGAGCCTGCCCGTGATGCTCCAGGCTGCGCAAGGTTTCGACGAGGATACACGCCGCCTTGTCTCGCAGACCATTGTGGCAATCCTTAAATGTGCGCTGCTGCCCAAGCGACCCCAGATCGACATGCCCGCTGCCGGCAAGAGTTTTGCAGAACAGCTCGAGGCTTGGCAGTCCGAGCTCCTGCGCTAGCCATTGGTGCAAAGCGACCTGTCCTCGATGCACCAATCTTCGATGCGCCTGGGGCGGGCTCGACCGCTATACTGATTCGTGCCGAAATCGATCTAGAACGGAATGCCGTATATGAAAATCAATCACGCGATTCTGCATATCCTGGACTTTGACTCTGCCGTCAACGTCATGAGCCAGCGCGAGCTCGATATCGAGAGCCGTACCGTGCGCAACTTCGTGACCACGCATCTGCGCCGCGCGCGTACCTCGGCCGATAACAAGCGTGCCACGTTTGCGGAGAACTCAGCGTTTGGCGGCGAGCTCAAGGGCTATTTCTTTGGCGAGCGCGAGTTCGTGGACCTGTCGCAGCAGATCGCGGAGTTCATTTCCTCTGAGCTCACCAAGGCTGAGAAAGCCGAGTCCACCGACGTGCTCGTGGCCGATTTTGACGACGATGAGGATGTCCGCTGGTTTGCCGTGATGCTGCTGGGCTCCAAGCAGGCTTTTATGCACGAAGTGGGCCGCGAGGAGGGGGAGGTGCGCAACGACATCGCGCGCCACTACGCCATTCTGCCGAACCCCTCGCAAAAGGTGCCGAGCTATGCCATCGTGCGCGCGAGTACCATGGACATCGGCTACGTTGACAAGAAGCGCAAGATCGCCGGCGAGGACCGCATGCTTATCCCCGATGGCCTGCTGCAATGCGACACGGGCGTATCGGGCAAAGAGGTCATCGACACCGTGACACGTGTGGTCGAGGAAGTCGCCGAGGAGCACGGTGCCAACACGGCTGTAGCGCTCGCTAAGGTTAAGGCCGCTGTGGCCGAGAAGGTCGAGGATGACGAGGAGCTGCCGCCTTGGGATATCGTCGACGAGGTCTTTGAGGACGAGCCAGTCATCAAGGAGAGCGTGCGCGCGGCGCTGACCGAGGAGAAGGTGCCCGAGCGTGTGCCCGTGGAGCGCAAGCAGGTCGAGCGCGCGGCAGTGCGCAATCACAAGATTCGTACCGATACGGGCATCGAGATCAGCTTCCCGGCCGAGATGGGCTCGAACTCCGAGTACATCGAGTTCGTCAACGAACCCAACGGTCTCATCTCCATCGAGCTCAAAAACATCGGTAGCATCGAGAATCGATAGGGCTTTTTACTTTTGAATTAAAGTCTGGATTATCTTTTGAAGTATACTTTGAAATATAATCCAGATTATTTTTTGGAGGTCCAAATGTCCCCACTTGTTCTGGAAAAGCCGGTGTTTACAAAAGATCAGGTTGTCTCTGCGACCGAAGCAAGCAAGTCTTTATCCGCCATTCGCAAACGCGCCAAGCGTGCGCCGCAGTTTATCGCCGATCATAACGATATCGATACCGTGATTATCGACTACGCTGCCTATGAGGAAATGTATGGTGCGCTGCAGTACCTGCGTGAGCTCGAGATTGATCGTATCGCCGCCGATCGAATCAAAAACGGACCGCATGAGTTTATTCCGTTTGAAGATGCTCTGACTCCTGAGGAACTCGAGGAGTTTGGGTCGATGGATCCCGATGCGATTTCCGATGAGGATCTTTTCGAATGAGCGGGCATTTTGTCGTCGGCTTTTTGAATCGAGACGTCGAGAAGGAATATCAAAAACTTGATGGATCCCAGCGAAGGCTCGTTCGTATTGCAGTCGCAAAATAAAAGACGCGCGCCGATGAAATTGGAACGCCGCTTCGCGGCGAGCTTGCCGGTTGCAAAAAGATCAAATGGCGAAATGCGGGACTCCGAATGGTTTTTCGAATCCGGGAGGACGGAACGGTTGAGATTGCCGAAATCATTGCAATAGGCCGGCGCGACCGTTCCGAGGTTTACAAGACGGCCGCAGCGCGCCTTTCAAAGCGACCAGCCATGGTCGAATACGACGGAACCCTGAGATAAAGAAGGCCGAAGCCCTGGTTGGGACTTCGGCCTTCTTGCTTGGGGCTGAATTGCACCGCAGGCTGACACGCCTCTAGAGTTGGCGCAGGCCTTCCTCCAGGCCGGTCTTGCTGTCGGTCTGGGCATCGCGTATCTTGATGACGCGGGCGGGGACACCGGCCACGACGGCACCGGCGGGGACGTCGTCGACGCACACGGCGCCGGCGGCAACAACAGCGCCCTTGCCCACGCGTACGCCCTCCAGGACCACGGCGTTGGCGCCAATCATGACATCGTCCTCGATGATGACGGGCGTGGCGCTTGCGGGTTCAACGACGCCTGCCAACACGGTTCCAGCGCCGATGTGGCAGTTCTTGCCCACGGTGGCACGGCCGCCCAGTACGGCGCCCATATCAATCATGGAAGCCTCACCAATGACGGAGCCGATGTTGATGATGGCGCCCATCATGATGACGGCGCGGTCGCCGATCTCGACGCGGTCGCGGATGATCGCTCCCGGCTCGATGCGGGCATTGATGCCCTTAAGGTCGAGCATGGGGACGGCGGAGTTGCGGCAGTCATTCTCGACATCGTAGTAGTCGATGGAGTCGGCATTGGCATCGATGATGGCCTTGAGCTCATCCCAGTCTCCAAAGACGGTCTTGCCGCGACGGCCGCCGTAGACATGTGCGTCGCCCCAGGCAACCTTCATGCCGGGCTTCTCGCGCACGTACAGCTTGACAGGCGTCTTTTTGGGCGCGGTGGCGATGTAGTTGATAATCTCCTGTGCATCCATCTCGGCTGCGTTACTCATGTGCTGTTTCTCCTTTGCGTGGATACGGTTGATACCTAGTTAGGTAAACATGACCTGGTCGAAGGTGTAGAAGCCGGGGTCGCGGGTGACGAGCTTCTGGGCGGCGGCTAGGGCGCCGTTGACGAAGATCTGGCGGCTCGTGGCACGGTGTGTGAGCGTGACCTCCTCGTCCTGGCCAAAGAAGCTCACCTCGTGCACGCCGGCGACGGTGCCGCCGCGCAGCGAGTGCATACCGATTTCCTTGGGGTCGCGTGCGCCGCACATGCCCTCGCGTCCGTAGACGGGGTGGTAGCCTGCTTCAGGCTCGGCCTCGACTACGGCGTCGAGCAGCAGCTTGGCGGTGCCGCTGGGGGCGTCGACCTTTTGGTTGTGGTGCGTCTCGACAATCTCGCAGTCAAAGCCGGGCAGCTCACGCGTGGCCTGGGCCACTAGATGTCGCAGGGCTGCGATGCCGATGGAGTAATTGCCCGAGTGCATAACACGGGCGTTCTGGCCCAGCTCACGCAGGCGGTCCATCTGCTCGGGGGTGTAGCCTGTGGTGCCCGAGACCAACGCCGCGCCCGTGCGCTCGACATAGGCGACGACGGCGTCGAAGGTCACGACGTTCGAGAAGTCGATAATCACATCGGCAGCCGTTTCGTTCTCGAGCTGGCTCAAATCGAAGCCAATCTGGGCCACGATATCAAAAACGGGCTGCCCGGCGGCGTTGACAATGCCCTCGGCGGTAGTGCGGATGAGCGAACCCATGCGGCCCGTTCCCATAATGACGGTCTTAATCAAGCAGACCAGCTCCCTTCAGAGCGTCGGTAAGTGCAGCGCGCGTGTTATCGGCCATGGGGCATAGCGGCATGCGGTAGTTTGCTTCGATCATACCCATCTGAGCGAGCGCTTCCTTGACGGGGATGGGGTTGACCTCGCTAAAGAGGGCGCTGATGAGCGGCTGGCCGGCAATCTGGATATCGCGGGCCCGCGCTACGTCGCCGTCCAGATAAGCGCGGCACATGTCGTGCACGAGCTGCGGCTGTACGTCGGCCCACACGCTGATGGTGCCCGAGGCACCCAGGCTCATGAGCGGCACGGTCAGCGCGTCCTCGCCCGAGTACATGCGGAAGTCATCGGACAACAGGTGTGCGATCTTGGCGGCATAGGCTACGTTGCCCGAGGCCTCCTTGATACCCATGATGTTGGGGTGGGCGGCCAGGCGCTCGACATTGCGCTCGCTGATGCCACAACCGCAACGGCCGGGGATGTTGTAGAGGATGCAGGGGATGTCCAAGGCATCGGCCACGGTCTTAAAGTGCTGGTAGATACCCTCTTCGTTGGATTTGTTGTAGTAGGGGGTAATGAGCAGCAGACCGTCGGCGCCCAGACCCTGATAGGTGAGCGACTTGGTGAGCATGGTCTGCGTGGAGTTGGAGCCCGAGCCGGCAATAACGGGGACGCGGCCCGCAACCTGCTTGACCACCGCGGCGACAACGGAGTTGTCCTCATCGTCGGTCATCGTGGCGCTCTCGCCGGTGGTGCCCAGGGTGAGGATGGCATCGGTGCCATTTTGCAGGTGAAAATCGATAAGGCGCTCGAGTGCGTCAAAGTCGACACTGCCGTCCTTTTTGAACGGCGTGACGAGGGCGACGATCGAGCCCTCGAGATTGCGGATGTCCATGCTCTTCTCCTTCGCTTCTGCGATCTGGATGCGTTTGCTCCATTGGGCGGCGACTGCCAGGCGCTCGTCCTGAGCGCGACGGCGGGCGCTTTCGGCGCGCGATTTGGCCAGCAGCTCGCGGCCGCACGGCAGCACGTCGAGCGTGGCAAAGTAGTCGCCCGGGCGCTCGGCACGTCGGATGAGGTCGGCCGAGCCGTCGGGGCGCAGCAGGACCTCGGCGGAGCGCAGGCGGCCGTTGTAGTTGTAGCCCATGGAGTAGCCATGCGCGCCAGTGTCGTGAATCACGAGCAGGTCGCCCATGTCGATATGCGGCAGCTCGCGGTCGATGGCGAACTTGTCATTGTTCTCGCACAGATTGCCCGTGATGTCGTAGGTATCCGTGACAGGCGCTGCGGTCTTGTCGGTGCCACCCGGCTGGCCCATCACCGTAATGTGGTGGTAGGCGCCATACATGGCAGGGCGGATCAGATCGACGGCGCTTGCATCGACGCCGATATAGTCCTTATAGATCTGCTTCTCGTGGATGGCCTTGGTGACCAGGCAGCCATAGGGCCCCATCATAAAGCGGCCCATCTCGGTGCAGATGGCCACATCGCCCATGCCGGCAGGAACCAGGATCTCGTCGAATGCCGCGTGCACCCCCTCGCCGATGGCGTGAATGTCGTTGGCCTGCTGCTCGGGCAGATAGGGGATGCCGACGCCGCCGGACAGATTGATGAAGGCAACATGTGCGCCGGTCTCGCGCTCCAAGCGCACGGCAAGCTCAAAGAGGATGCGTGCGAGCTTGGGGTAGTAGTCGTTGGTGACGGTGTTGCTGGCAAGGAATGCGTGGATGCCAAAGTTTTCGGCACCCTTGGCCTTGAGCATACGGAATGCCTCGAAGAGTTGCTCGGTGGTCATGCCGTACTTGGAATCGCCGGGGTTATCCATGATGCCGTTGGAGAGCTGGAACAGGCCACCCGGGTTAAAACGGCAGCTCACCGTCTTGGGGATAGGGCCCGCAACGCGCTCGTAGAACTCGATATGGCTGATGTCGTCAAAGTTGACGATGGCGCCCAGCTTGTCGGCAAGCTCAAAGTCGGCCGCCGGCGTGTCGTTGGACGAGAACATGATGTCGTGTCCCGTGATGCCCAGCGAACGAGCGATCATGAGCTCGGTATAGCTCGAGCAATCGCAGCCGCAGCCGTATTCGTTGAGAATGGAGATGAGTGCCGGGTTGGGATTGGCCTTGACGGCAAAGTACTCCTTAAAGCCCGGGTTCCATGCAAAGGCGTCGCGTACCTCTTGCATGTTGCGGCGGATGCCCGCCTCGTCGTATAGATGAAACGGCGTGGGGAACTGCTCGACGATATGCTCGAGCGTCTTCTTGTCCACAAACGGCTGCTTAGCCGCATATGCCTCGTTGGGGGTCAATGCCATGTCCCGTAAACCTCGCTATCCAGACGGCGCCATCTGCGCATCGAATCCGCATAGCGTGGACCCAATGTCCGGATAGCGCTCCCGCATTGCTGCAGACAGTCCTGCGAGTGTTTCCCGCAGGCCCACCAGGTTGTTCGTGCCCGAAAAACCCAATTCGGCGGGTTTCGCCTCCCCACGGGGTCAAAGTCTGCCGACTCGCCCGCGGCTCTTCGTGCCCGCGCCTCTATCAAGTGGTAACGACCCTACCACGTTGCACTTTACCAAACAAGAGTATTCGTATATAACGTTTAAAAAATGCAGCAATATGCTGGAAACATGTGTGCCACAATCTTGGATCACAATAAGTTGCAACAGATATGCCTCACGAAGGGATTCTCTATGACCGAGCTCCAAGAACTCCGTCGCTATCGCCGCGATCTCCATCGCATTCCGGAGCTCGATTTCGATCTTCCGCAGACTATCGCCTATATCGAGGGTGTGTTGGCGCCGCTCGCTTGTGAGGTGGCCCATCCGTGCCCCAGCTGCGTCTGCGCTTTCTTCGACGCTGGCGTTGGCGCCGCGCATGCCACGGCGATTCGCGCCGATATGGATGCGCTGCCCATCGCGGAGGCGACGGGTGCGGATTTCGCCTCGACGCATCCCGGCAAGATGCATGCTTGCGGCCACGATGGACACATGGCCATGGCGCTTGCGGCGGCAACCTTTGTCGACCGTACGATCCGTGAACAGCCGGGCGCCATTAAGCGCAATGTGCTCTTTGTGTTTCAGCCGGCCGAGGAGACGACTGGTGGTGCCAAGACGGTGTGCGAGAGCGGTGTGTTCGAGCGCTACGGGGCGGATCGCATCTTCGGCTTCCACGTGTGGCCCGATCTGCCTGCCGGCACGTTGGCGAGCTGCTCCGGTCCGTTGCTGGCGCGTTCGAGTGAGACACACATTCATATCCACGGGACGAGCATCCATATCGCTAAGACCTATGGCGTTCCGGTCGAGGAGTCGCACGATGCGGCGCTGGCGGCTGCCAAGTTCTTGGTTGCCGAGCGCGAACTGATGGATGAGTTGGGTGCCTATGAGCCCTGCATTGGCAAGTTTGGCCTGTTGCAGGCAGGCACCGTCTGCAACGCGGTGGCGGGGGAGGCCCATGTTGCCGGTAGCTTGCGTGTGTTTACGGACGCCATGTTCGACCGTGCGCGCGAGGGCGTACGCCGTGTACTCGACGAGGCGTGCGCCGCAACGGGATGCACGTATGATCTCGACTTCGCCGAGGGCTATCCACCGGTCGATAACGACCCCGAGCTGTTTGCCGACATCACGCCTGCCTTGCCCGGGTTGCAGCTCGTTGATGAGCCGCTGCTGATTGCCGAGGACTTTGCCTTCTATCAGCGCTATCTGCCGGGCGTGTTCTTCTTGCTGGGCACGGGTGTGCCAGAGGGCCAAGACAACCCGAGTGATTCGGATGGCTGCCCCGCCTATGCCACAAGCGCCCTGCATACCGACAGCATGCTCTTCGACGAAGAAATCCTACTCAAAGGCCTCGATGTCTACAAACGATTGCTTTCGCTTGACTAAGAGGTGAAGGGCTATTTGTTCTAGAAAACACGAACAAATGTACGATATAATAGAGATGTAAGTCTATAGAAACGTTTGACGTTACTAACGTAAGGCGATACTATGATTGCATCGAATAAAGATGAGGATACCGAACGCTTTGCCATGGGTGTGCGGGTCAGGAGGTTCGTGCCCTTTGAGCGTGTGCATTGAGGAAGATTCGCCAACTGCAGGTTTGTGCTTCGCTTGACGATCTTCGCGTTCCACCGGGCAACCGTCTGGAAGCTTTGAAGGGCGATCGTGCCGGTCAATATAGCATCCGTGTTAACGAGCGCTATCGGGTCTGTTTTGAGTGGAGACGGGGGATGGCTTGGAATGTCGAAATCGTCGATTATCACAAGTGATGAGACTGTACCCGATTTGCTGTCGCCGGTGACTCCTGGTGAGCTTCTCAAAGAGGAGTTTCTTGTTCCCATGGGCATTTCTCAATATCGCCTTGCAAAGGAGACCGGGATTCCGGCTCAACGCATTGGGCAGATTATCTTGGGAAGGCGTCGCGTGACGGCCGACACCGACCTTCGCCTTTGCCGCTACTTTGGCCTGACGGACGGTTATTGGCTGCGCGCCCAGATGGCGTTTGACCTCGAGGCCGAGAGAAGGCGCATCGAACCGGACCTGGATAAGATCATTCCTGTCCAGCAGGCTATCGCATTGTAGTGTTCAAAGATGTTGAGGTTGGAGTGACGATGAGGCGACGCCGACAGTCTGCCGTGTATAGTCCGGGTGGATGCGGATGTGGCTTGCTATTGCTTCCGGTCATCGCCGTGAGCGTTGGCTTGATGTTTGTGCTTGCCGGGCTTGCCGCGGCGGCGCTCGTGCTGTTGATTGTGGCTATTGGCGTGACGATTTGGCTCTGCCGCAATCGCGAGCAACGCCATGCCGACGGCAAAACCAATGTCGGCTGGGTCGTCTTCCTGGTCATTGCGTACCTGATGAGTGTCAGCTACCTGGCGTTCTTTGTCCTGTTGATGATCAGTGCCTTTACCGGGGAATCCGTCACGGTGGGTTGGTACTGCCTGCAGGCGATCGCGTAAAGTGTGTTTGTTCGACGCCTGGATAACCACATTGGCCGTTTACCGCGACCTTAGCTCACAGCTAATGAATTCAAGTTCAATCCTTCCTACGATGTGCTGTGTGCCGGCACGGTAGCCGGATCGTAGGAAGGATGCATAATGGCAAAAGAGGGAAAGAAACCGATCGGCAAGATTGTCCTAGGCGTCATCGTGGTGCTGGTTATTATTGGCGCCGTGGGTTCTATGGGTGGCAATTCAACCGATTCGTCTGCGAGCGATTCGGCAAAACCTGCCGAGGCGACACAGCAGGCTGAGGAGCAAAAAGAACCGCAAGAACCGTATACCATTGCTGACGAGGCTGAAGACACCTCCAATCAGTTTGCCTATAAGATCACGGGCACGCTGACCAATAACACGGACAAGGAAAAGAGCTACATTCAGATTGAGTATGTTCTGTATGATGCCGATGGCAACCAGGTTGGAACGGCTCTTGCAAACACCAATCATCTAAAGGCGGGCGGCTCCTGGAAGTTCGAGGCGCTGGGTACGGTGTCTCCCGATCAGGTCGCCAGTTGGGAGCGCTCGGATGTGAGCGGTTTCTAACATGTTGCATGCACTGGGGGAGGTGAAGCCGCATGCCCGATAAAAAGCTGACCGAGGAGTTACTCAATGAGCTTCTCGATGCGCCGAATATCGATGGCTATATCAGGGAGCACGACTTTGCCGCTCCGTCGCTTTCGGACTACCTGAAGCAGCTACTGCAGGAAAAGGGCTTGGAACGCTCGCGCGTGGTGCGTATGGCCGACCTCAACGAGACCTTTGGCTATCAGATCTTTACCGGTGCGCGCCGTCCGAGTCGCAATAAGGTGCTGCAGATTGCCTTTGCGATGGCGCTGACGCTCAAAGAGACCGACCGTGCGCTGACGGCTGCCGGGGTAAGCGTCCTTAACTGCAAGGACCGCCGCGATGCGATTATCATCTTTTGCATCGATCGCGGGTGCAGCCTCCAAAAGGTCAATGAGGAGCTGTATCGCTTTGGCGAGGAGACGGTGAGTTAGCGGCTGATATCTGAGCCGACGGAGTTGCCGAACAACGATGCTAATGAACAGGGCGCGGACGCCATGAGGCGTCTGTGCCCTGCGCTATGATGGAGGCTATGGATACTCAGAGCCCAACATATTCCGACGACGAGCTGACCGCGGCGCTTGCCGAGCACCTGGCGTCGCTCGATCGCGACGACAGCTATCGCGTGGAGCGTGTACTTAAGCGCTCGTCCGTTGAAACAACCGAGCTCGTGTACTTTGAAGGAACCGGCGGTGGATCGCTCGGTCCCTTTGTCCGTAAACGCATCGATGCTTCGGCTCAAATCGGCGGCGCATACGAGCGTCTGTTTGCCGCTCAGCGGGCGGGCAGGCGTTTTGAGCATCTGCCCAGAATCGTCGATTGTCGTCGCGTGGGCGACGAGCTCAACGTGGTTATGGAATACATCGAAGGGGAGACGCTCGGGACGCTGGTGGACCGTCTGGGAGCCGCCCCCGATTATGCGCGTGAATTGTATCCTGCCCTTTGCGACGCCGTGGGCGAGCTCCATGCCGGTTTTGCAATGGCAGGGGGGATGTCGGCGCCGGTGATCCATCGCGACCTCAAGCCGTCGAATATCATCGTGACGGGTGCGAACTGTACGCCCGATGAGGGCCTGACGTTTTCATCGCTGGTGATTATCGACTTGGGGATCGCGCGCGTATGGCGTGATGGCGCCGATGCCGACACCGTCAAGTTTGGCACGCGACCCTATGCACCGCCCGAGCAGTATGGGTTTGGGCAGACGGGCGTGCGAAGCGATGTGTACGCGCTGGGCGCCCTGCTGTTCTTTTGCCTGACGGGAACTGACCCCAAACCGGGGCGGAACATACGTGAGCAATGCGAGGCGCACGGTATGCCAACCCCGCTTGCCGATGCTGTTTGCATGGCGATGGCGCTCGATCCGGCTAAGCGCTTTGCGAGTGCAAACGCGTTGGGCAATGCTGCGCGCGCAGCGTACGGCTTGTGCGCCCCTGCGTCGTCGCCCATAACGGCTCCTGCCGCCGCCGTGTCCCGGACCGCGGTACCGCAAGTACATCGGGTGCAACAACCGGTTGCCCCTGTGCTTTCGCCTTCTGCAAGTCAGCATTCGATCATCTCGCCCTTGGCGTTCGAGTCCTTGGCGTCCAAATGTGCGCGTCTGCTCTCGCGTATCCCCGAGCCCGTGGGGCGCATATGGAATGGGTGCGTCTATGCGACAACATTGTTGCTGCTAATGGGCAGCCATTTTGCGGTATTTACGCCGACGGGCGAAAACCGAAACTATCCAACGTGGTTTTTGTCACTTGAGTATTTCTTTATGGTCGATGGCCTGGTGCTGCTCATTACATTTGGAATGCTCGACCGGCGTAGGCTTCGACGTCGTTTTCCCGTTCTCAATCGGTATCGGGGGAGTGCTTTTGTCGAACTATGGTTCAAGGCGCTCGGGTTTATGTTTGCCGTCATGTGCGTCGTCGTTGTTATCGGAAACGCGACCGGTGTCGTCTCTTAGATAATCGAAAGGGGCCCCGTTTGGGGCCCCTTTGCAGTTGCGCTTAAATACGGTTCATCTGAACGGCGACCTTGTTGTACCAGTCCTGCCACGTAGGCGGGCAGTACTTTTTGGCCGCTGCCGGGGTAAGGGTGGAGCCGTAATTGGCGCCCAGATAGGCAACGTGAGCGGAGATGCCCTCGCTCCAGCTGCCAAAGCTGCGCCAACCGCCGCCACGGGCACTCCAGCCCCAGGCGTTGTAGGAATTGGCGCAATAAGCGCCCTTGGTACTCTCGATGCAGGCGATGGCGGGGGACCAACGGGGGTCAACAGCGGTATTCCAGGCGGCGACGGCAAAGTTATAACCCTGGCCTGCCATGGGGGAGCCGGCGAGATAATTGTCGATGCGGCTCGTCCACTCATTAATGAACGAATCGTAATCGGAGCTACCGGTATTGGCGTTGTTCACCGTGGTGTCGATGGTGGTGTTGGTGTTGGTGGCCTGGCTGTTGGAATTGCTGCCGCTTACGCCCTCGCCCGAGAGTTTCTCGGCGGCAGCGGCCTTATCGGCCTCAAGCTTGGCAAGCTCGGCGGCATTTTCCTGCTCGGCTTTTGCCTGTGCCTCGCTGCGGAGCTGCTGGGCCTGCGCCAGCGCATTCTCGGCGTTTTTCTGCTCTGCCTCAAGCTGAGACTTGGCCTGCTGGAGCTCGGTCTTGTTCTGCTCGAGTTCGGTCTGCATGTTATTGAGCTCTTCGATCTCGTCGACGCTCGAGCTCGTGATCTGGTTGGTGTATTTGCAGGTCGTGATGAACTCACCCAGGCTCTGCGCGTTGACCAGGAAGCTCACGATGGGATTGGTGCCCTTCTGATACTTGTACAGATCGCGCATGGCGGAGCTTGCCTTGGCCTGCTGCTCGGGAAGCCTAGCCTCGATTTCCTCGATGCTCGCCTCATTGGAGTCAATCTGCTTTTGCAGGTCATCGAGTTTGGTACGGGCGTCGTTGTAGGCGCTTGTGGCGGCTTCGATCTTCTGTTGGGCTGCGGAAAGCTGGTCCTGCGTTGCCTGCGAGGCGGCATACGCCGCAACGGGGGAGAGCATCGGCGTGGCCGTCAGCGCAACGGCGAGCGCGGCGCTCGTGATGATACGAGCCGGCTTCGACGCAATGAGCGCTGCGGTGCGATGATTCGAATGCTGCATCCAGTCCCTCTGCAATCAATCGTAGGTTATGGTTCGAACGGTATTCTACTACTGCTTTCGACCTCAACTTGAACCTTAAAGGTTCCAAAGGGTCAAGTTGAGCTTGAGGCTTTGGCTTTGACCTGCAGTTATGATGAATTGTTGAGAAACCATAGAGTTCAACTTTAACGTTACAGAGTCATGTTTGAGAGGAGTTTTGGGCTGTAAAAACCATCTCGACGTGGGGTTGTATAACTACAGCGTGCCCTTCTGGCGAGCCTGCTCAATCTCTTCGAGGGCCTCGGCGGGGGTGAATGAACAGGTGCCGTCGCCGAGCTTGACTACCTGGATATCGTCGCCGGTATGGACCTCTCCGCCCTTTAGTACCACGCCAAAAACGCCCTCGTGGGGAAAGATGCAGTCGCCGGCGAGATAGTAGATGGCACAGCGTGTGTGGCAGACCTTGCCGATTTGGCTGATTTCGACAAGCACCTCGCTGCCAAGCTTGAGCTGCGTGCCCAAGGGGAGCGAGAGTAGATTGATGCCTTGCGTGGTGAAGTTCTCCCCAAAGTCACCCTCGCGCACATCGAGTCCGCGAGCCTGCGCCGTCTGGATGGACTCTGCGGCCAAAAAGGAAACCTGACGGTGCCAATGCCCGGCGTGTGCGTCGGAGGCGAGGCCAAATTGCTCTATAACGGTGTCGTGTCCATCGGCGATGGGCGACTTGCGCGTGCTCTTGTGTGCCGACGTGTTGATCGAGGCGATGCGGGCGGGTCCATTGTAGGCATTGTTTGCCGTGCGCAGGGGAGTGGCCGTTTGTGCGCGTTGCGCCAGCTCGCGCCTCGCGGCGTTGAGGATGGGATTATCGGTCGGATGGTCTTGGGGCACGTGCGCGCCTTTCGCTCGGGGATGTCAATACGCTGTATCCTACAACAATGGTAGGTTCATTGCCCATTGTCATACAACGGTGAGCGCCGTCTTCGAGCTGGACGATTACGTCGATTGCCATAGATACGGTGGAGCTTTGGGTGCCGGCGGCTCGGCACGCTAGAATAAATCAGTTGCGCAAAGACCGCCCGTTGTGTGGGCAGTTCTAGATAGGAAGTATTCATGGCATTGCAGTTTACAGAGCGCGAGTTTATCCCCGTGCTGCTCGGCGGCGACATCAACGCCTATTCGGTGGCGCGCGCCTTCTACGAGGAGTATCAGGTCAAGAGTCTGGTCTTTGGCAAGTACCAGACGGGTCCCGCGTACCGCAGTCAGATTATCGACTACACGCCCAACGTGGATATCGATACCATGCCCGTGATGCTCAAGACCGTCAACGGCATTGCCCAGGCGCATGCCGATAAGACGATTGTCCTTGTGGGCTGTGGCGATAACTATGTTGCCCTCGTAGCTCAGGCCAAGGATGCTCATGAGCTGGCGGATAACATCGTAGCTCCCTACGCTCCCTATAGCATGCTCGAGCAGTGCCAGAAGAAGGAGATCTTCTACGAGCTGTGCGAGAAGCACGGTGTGCCCTATCCGCATACGTTTACCTTCACCATGGCGATGCTCAACGCCCAAGGCGAGGCGCCTGCCGAAGTGCTCGACCAGATTGACTTCCCTTATCCAATGATTCTGAAGCCCTCCGACGGCATCATGTGGTGGCAGCACGAGTTCGAGGGCCAGAAAAAGGCCTATGAGATTGCCGATCGTGCCGAGCTGGAACAGGTCATTCGCGACTCGTATGCCAGCGGCTACACCGACGACCTGATCTTGCAGGATCGCGTGCCCGGCAACGACGAGTACATGCGCGTGCTCACCAGCTATTCCGACCGCAACGGCAAGGTGCGCATGATGTGCCTGGGCCATGTGCTGCTCGAGGAGCATCAGCCTCACGGCGTCGGCAACCACGCCTGCATCATCACCGAGCCCAATGACGAGCTCATGGGCGGCGTGCGCAAGCTGCTCGAGGACCTTCACTTTGTGGGCTATTCCAACTTTGACGTTAAGTACGACGAGCGTGACGGCTCGTTTAAGTTCTTCGATTTCAACACGCGCCAGGGTCGCAGCAACTACTACGTCACCAACAGCGGCTTTAACGTTGCCAAGTATGTGGTGGACGAGTATGTATTTAACCGCCCGTTTGAGCCGGAGTTTGCGACGGCGCAGGACGAGGCGCTGTGGATGGTCGTCCCTATGGGTGTCGTCGACAAATACGTCAAGGATCCCGAGCTGCGCGCTAAGGTGCATCGCCTGGACAAGGAAGGCAAGGGTGCCGACCCTTCGTTTATGAAGGGCGACTTTGTCTTTAACCGCTGGCTGCGCATGTGGCACACCAAGCTGCGCCACTTTAAGCTGTTCAAGACGTATTACAAGTAGATGAGTGCGGCGCCCGTCCGGTTTACATCGGGCGGGCGCGGGTATGATACGCGCAATTGCGCAAGCGTCACCAAGGAGGCGGCGATGGAAAAGCTGGGAGTTATCGGCGGCATGGGCGCCGAGGCCACGTCGTATTACTACGACCAGGTGGTGCGCCATACGGCTGCTGCCTGCGATCAGGAACATATCGACATGGTGGTGCTCTCCAAGTCGACCATGCCCGACCGCACGCTGGCCATTAAGACCGGCGAGCATGCCAAGCTGCTGGCGACCATGAAAGAGTGTGCCCAGGCACTCGAGTCGCTGGGCTGTGCGCATATTGCCATTCCCTGTAACACGTCACACTACTTCTACGACCAGATCCAGTCGTTTACCACAGTGCCGATTATCCACATGCCGCGCGAGTCGGTTCGCTATGCCCTTGCGGGCGCGGTGATGGGGGAGTGCGAGTTCGACCCCAACCTGAGTATGCCTGCCGAGCCGGTGCGCAAGATCGGCATCATGGGCACCGATGGCACCGTGGGCGCGGGCGTCTATGGCCGCGAATGCGAGGCTGCGGGTGTTGAGGTTGTCTATCCCAGCGAGAAACGTCAGAACGATGTGATGTCGCTTATCTACGATGATGTGAAGGCCGGACGTGAGCCCGATATGGATAAGTTCGACCGCGTGATGTGGGAGTTCGCCCGCAGCGGCTGCGACCGCGTCATTCTGGCCTGTACCGAGCTCTCGGTGCTGCAAAAGTACCGAGAGATGCCCGAGATCACCCTGGACGCTATGGATGTCCTGGTGCGCGAGTCCATCATCCGCAGCGGCGCCCCCTACAGCCAGTAACTCCGACTTGCCAAAAAGGGACAGGTTTATTTTGGCAGGTTTTATCTGGGGAAACAGTAAGGCCCCGGCTCGCTTGATGCGGGCCGGGGCCTTTTGCGTTTGGCGGTTGGTATCGGTGGCGGACTAGAACAGGAAACCGAGGACGATGAGGGCGATGCTGACGATGAGTACGGCGACGTCCATGCCCTTGATGGGGTAGCGTTTGTACGAGCTCTCGCGCGTGCGTAGGTAGAAGCCGCGTTGCTCGGCGGCAAGTGCGGTAGCGTCGGTCTTGCCCACGGAGCTCACCAGCAGCGGCACGCAGAGGGGAAGCATGAGCTGGATCTTCTTGAGGGGGTTCTTGGTATCGTACTCAACGCCGCGCGCGGTCTGCGCCTCCATGATGGCGTTCATCTCCTGGCTAAAGACCGGCACAAAGCGCAGCGCCGTGGTAAACGTGAACGCATAGCGGTACGGCACGTGCAGCACCTCCACACAGGCGTTAGCGAGGTCGCCGAGCTGCGTGATAGTGAGCATGAGGATAAGCGGCAGTGCCACGCCGAGCAAGCGAAGTGCTGCTTTGGTGCCGGTGATGAGGCCATCTGCGGTAATCCAGGCAAAGATGGGAGCTCCGGTGCGGATAAAGGCGGTCTGCAGGATCAGCATGATAAGCGAGAGCGGCACCATGAGCTTGACGAGCGAGACGAGGCCTGCGGTCGATTTGGCGTAGATACCCAAGATAAAAGTCAGCACAAGCAGGGCGATCAGGAGCGCATAGGTGTCGCCGAGGAAGGTTGCCAAGATAATGGCCGCGGCCAAGGCAAGCTTGGTCACAGGGTTCAGCCGATGCAGCAGCGAGTCTCCGGGCACGTAGTCGATCACGTTAGTCATGGTTGAGCATCTCCTTTACCAGGTCGACCAGATCGGAGACCTGACTGATTCCGGCAAATCGGGGCGAAACGTCGCGCGCGAGTTCTTTGGACAGGGCCACAACCTGCGGAGGCTCCACGTAGGCGGCGCGCATGAGGCCATCGTCGGCAAAGATCCGGTTCGCGTCGCCGCGTTCGAGGATGCGCCCGTCAGCCATGACTACCAGGCGCTGCGCAAAGTCCGAGACGACCTCCATATCGTGGCACACCATGATCACGGCGCAGCCGCGCTCGGCCATCTTGCTCACCGTCTCCATTACGGTCATGCACTCGCGGTAATCGAGGCCGCTCGTGGGCTCGTCGAGCAGAACCACCTGCGGGTCGAGCACAACCACGGATGCCAGGGCGACCATCTGCCGCTGCCCGCGCGAAAGCGAAAACGGCGACTCGTCCAAGGGGAGCCCAAAGCGCTCCACCGCCACCCGTGCGCGCTGGCGGGCCTCGTCGGGGGCGACTCCGTGCAGTTCAAGACCAAAGGCCACCTCGTCGAGTACGGTGTCGCGGCAGAGCTGGCGGTCGGGGTTCTGGAACAGCGTCGCGCATTTTGCGGCAATCGCGCTGGTGGGAACGTCGGCGGTGTTCATCCCTGCCATACGGACGGTTCCCGACGCCGGATGCAGAAGGCCGTTCAACAGCTTGGTGAGCGTGGTCTTGCCGGCACCGTTCTGGCCGATGACGCCCACGAGCTCGCCAGGATAGACGCACATGTTGAGGTTGTTGACCGATGCGCCGCCATGGGGGTAGGCAAAGGTCACATCGGTGAGCTCGACCACTGGCTCCTGATTGGCACCGCGGGGGACCGCCGGGATATGGGGAGAGGCCTCGGGCGCATCGGCGGGTGCGTCCTTGTTCGTTGCATCTGCAAGTAGGGACGAGATGAGCTGGTGCGCCTCGGAAACATTGAGGCAGGGCGTCTGGTCGCTCGGCAACAGGCCGGCTTCTGCCAGGCTGTTCGCGATGCGCGCGACGCGGGGGCTGTCAACACCCATCCGGCGCAGCTCGCATGCGTGGGCAAAGACCCGATGGGGTTCGCCGTCAAATGCGAGTTTGCCGTCTGCCATGACGAGCACGCGGCTGCAGTATTTCGACAGCAGCGCGACCTTCTGTTCGATGACAACCACGGTGATGCCGTGCTCGCGGTTGATTTGGCGCAGGGTGTCAAAAACGAGCGTGGAACTTGCCGGGTCGAGCGCCGCCGTGGGTTCGTCGAGCACGAGAACGTCGGGCGCCATGGCGATGATCGCGGCGATCGCGACCTTCTGCTTCTGCCCGCCCGAAAGCGTGGCGATCTCGCGGTGGCGGAGGTCGCTAATGCCGACGGTCGCCAACGTCTTGCTGATGCGCTCCTCGATTTGGTCGTGCGGCGTACCGAAGTTTTCGAGGCCAAAGAGCATCTCGTCTTCAACGATGGGTGCAACCATCTGGGCGTCGATGTCCTGCAGCACGCTTCCTACCACGCGCGAGATATCCGTGAGGGTGATCTCGCAGGTGTCGCGGCCATCGACGAGCGTGGCTCCAAAGAGCTTGCCGGTGTAATGGTGGGGGATGGCTCCGCTCATAACAGCGGCAAGTGTCGATTTGCCGGCACCTGAGGGGCCGATGACGCCTACAAACTCACCCTTCTCGATGGTGAGTGAGACGTGATCGAGGGCATTCTGCGCCTCGTGACCATAGGCAAACGAGACGTCATCGAGCTTGATGATGGTATTGCTGGAGCTCATGGGGGCCTTTCTATCGTAAAAGAGCGCCGGTCGCAAAACGACCGGCGCTCAACATGGTAGCAAGTATTACTGTTCGGCGAAGACCTTCTTGAGTGGAATGCTGAGGGCCTGGACCACGACGGCGTTGAAGACGGCGGTGCCCAGGACTAGCGGAACCTTGACCACGGCGGAGGCGATGGCGCCGCCCATGATTACCGTGCCGAGCACGGCGAAGAGCGCACCTGAGATCAACGTGGTGACAAACGTGGCAATGAGCGGGTTGACGTTCTTGCCACCGATGCCCGATTTGACAAGTGCGACCATGGCGAGCGCGGCGACGGTCTCGGTGACAAAGTTGAGGCCGGGGATAGACGTGGTGAGCTGGATGACGCAAGCGGAAATGGCTGCGAAGATGACCGCCTGGAGGTAGCTCGCGTCGGTCAGAAGGATAGCGAGTGCGTAGGCGGCGATGATGAACTGCGGCTTGATGCCCACGATGGCCAGTGCGTTGCCGAGGGTCAAGTTGAGGATGAAGCCGGCGGCGAGCAGGATGGCGAGCAGGACGAGCGACTTGATGTCGAGGATTCCAGCGGAGTTGGCAGTGGCGGCAACAGTGCGGGCGTTGTTCTGAGACATGGGAGTTTCCTCTCTCAATGGGGGTTGTGTCGGCATAGTTGATGGTCGGCGCAGGGATGGAGCGTCGTTGGGTTCTAGAGCGCTATGAGCGGAGTTGTTGTAGGGGTGCCTGGGTGTGGCTTGTCGGCTACTTAGTCGTTGAGCTTGAGGGCCTTCTTAATGGGGATGTAGAGCGCGGTCACGATGATGGCGTTAGCAACGCCGGTGGCGGCGACGACGGGAGCCATGACGCCCATGAAAGCCGGGTTGTTCATGACGCCGAAGGAGAAAATCGCGGCGTAGATCATGCCGGAGATGAAGGTGACAACAAAGGTGCCGACGAGCGGGAGCAGACCCTTGGCCTTGGAGTTGGCGAGCACAGAGACGAGCAAAGCCATGACCATGGCGGCGGCGGGCTCAGCGATCAGGTCGGGGCCCTTGACGGAGGCGGTGATCTGGATCACCACGCCGGCGAGGAGACCGATGATCGCAGATTGGCCGATGTTGGGCTTGATGATGAGAATCTCGAGGCAGAAGGCTGCGATGATGAACTCGGGCGAAAGGAAGCCTCCGGTGAGACCGCTGAAGAACTTGGAGACGGTCATGTTGAGGACGAAGCCGGCGGCGAGGAGGATGGCGTAGAGAGTGAGTGCCTTGAGATCGAGTTTGCCGCGGTCGGCGGTCTGGACAGTGCGGGGTTGGGTGGCGGTGGTGTTCTGGGACATGGTGAAAATCCTTTCGGGAGGGGAGTGCAAGGGAAAAGCGGAGGCGCGTGATGCGAATGCGATCGGGCTCGAGATAGAAAAAGGCCCCCGGTCGAAACCGGAGGCCTTCCAATCACCTAGAGCGCAAAAACAGGCGTGAGGGACTCACTGTCGACCGATCGTATTCGCATCACGCCACCACCAGTTGTTGAGAGACTTCATCGTGTTCTTCATGTTGGTGGCTCCTTTCGTGACGCCGTGGCGCGGTCGCGCCTAGTTGCTGTTGCGCTGCACTATAGCACAGCGAAGTGCGTGCGGGGAAATCTTTTTTGAAAAGATTTCAGGCGGGTTAAGCGGGCGAGGCGACCCATGTGGCCCCGCCCGCTTCCTAGGACATGAGGGCTTTAGGCCTTCTTGCGACGATAGATCACGTAGGCGCAGACACCGAAGATGACGACGGCGCCGACGGCCATGGCGGCCATGTCGTTGCCCTCGGACTTCTCCTCTGTGACCTCTTCCTCTTCTGCCTCGGGCTCGGCCACGTCCTCATCGGAAAGGGCCTCGTCGGCGTAGGTGATGGACTTGACCAGGCAGTCGTTGTCAGCATCGTAGTCACTCGGGACGAACTCCTCGGAGAAGTCGCCCTCCTTGAGGTAGTCACGCATCTCCTCGAGCATGGCCTTGCACTTGACGTAGGTGTTCTTGGTGGCAGCCTTGCCGGCCTTGTTGGCTAGGGCGGTGCGGGCCTCAGTCCCCTCAGCAGCCTGCATGGCCTCGTCAACGGTCAGGTTCTGCTCGATAAGCTCCTTCTGCAGGGCGTCGAGGTAGGCGCGGACACCGGTGGCACAGTGGTCACGGTTCTCATAGGCGAGCGTGTTGATGTCCATGAGGACGTAGTTGATGGAGTTCTTGGGCTCTTCGTTGTTCACGACATCTTCCTCTTCGCAGTGGTCGAAGGAGACATCCTGATCGCTGAAATAGGGGCTGACCTCGGTGAGCAGTGCGGAGTAGAGGGGGATAGCGACGGAGAACTCGGCGTTGGAGAGCATCTCCCACTGGATGGTCGCGATCTCGGGATCCATGCCCTGACGGATTTGGAAGGTATGAATCTCGGTGTTGCGGTTGGAGCCGATGGCATAGGCGCCGTCGGTGTTGGCGTTGAGACCGGCAACATTTTCGCCGCGAGCGGCGAAGGAGCGGATCATCTCAAAGGTGTTCCAGTCGGACTTGCCGGGTTGGAAGAACAGCGGCTGCATCTCGTGGACCAGGGCGCCGGTCGTGGCGCGAGCCTCTTCGCGCTCGTCCTTCACGATCTCGTAGTCAGCGCCCTCAGCCAGCGGGGCCATGAAGTAATCGCGGCCCTGGATATAGCGCGACCACTGGTGCATACCGGCCTCGCCGGTCTCCTCGCCGTAGGTCTTGGCGACGTCGAACTTGCCGTCGGTGTACTCGGCAAAGCCCTTCTCCTTAGGCATGGACTCGATACCCTCGGAGTGGAGGCAGTTCTCGGTGTCGTCGAGGTCGACGTTATAGGTGAGGTTGCCGATGTTGGGGTTGAGCGAGGCGATGTCATCGGCGAGCTTCATGGCAATCCACTGATGGCCGGAAAGCGAGGCGAACAGCCAAGTCTCGGTGCTGTCGGCGATGATGATCTGGTCATTGGAGCAGACGCCCTGCTCGTCGATCAGGCTGCCGATGAGCTCGACGCCCTCGCGGGCCGTGGCGCTCTCGCCCAGGATGACGCTGGCATAGCTGTACTCGCCAATGCCGGACTCCTCGGTGATGGGGTCGGCCTCCTCGGCCTTTTCGTTGTAGGAGGTGCTCAGCGTGGCAGAGCAGGAGACGCCCTTCTCATTGATGCCGGCCTCGGAATATGCGTCGTAGCGGTCTTCCCACTGCGAGGGGTTGTCGCGAACGAAGGTGTAGCGGTAGGTTGCTCCCTTGGACTTGTACTCAAAGCCGGACTCGACCGAGGTGTACTCGTTGCCGTCCTTGTGTGCGGGCTCAATGCCAAAGTGCTTGACATAGCGCGGACCGAAGTCCTCGGAGCGGCCGTAGTACGTGTTGCCGTCTGCCGTGAGCTTGCTGCCCATGTAGATCTGGGTGCAGGCGAGCGCCGATGTCGGCATGGCCATGATGGCCGCTGCTCCAAACACAAGGCCGCAGCCGAGCTTTTTGAGCGTGTTGACAGGATGAGTAAACCTCATAATCCCTCCCAACCGTTGAAACCCCGTGGAACCGTGCAGGATTTCAGCTAATAAATACATCTATTAGCCTATCGGAAGTCTAAAGAGTATTCATTAGATTCGATGAAATACTCGATGAGCGTCATAAAATATGCGATGAGCGGATAATAATACTCATATTGTAGCTTTACTTTAATAAAGACGCCCTGTAATTACTGTAGCAGAATAAAGTAGCTGGGAATGTCCGAAATGAAAATCCCCAGCTGTTTGGCAAATGCATAAACAGCTGGGGAGACGATAATTGGATGAATATCATACCGATGTGGAATTACTTTTTTCGACGGTGGATCACGTTGATCGCATAGCCGACGAGCATGGCCAGAACAATGACGATAAAGCCGAGCAGGGGGTTGTCGTTCATGGGGCCCTCCTATTTTCCGAGCGGGGAGAATTCATCGACGATCAGGTCGAGACATTGCGGAAGTGCGCGGGCACCAAAGACGCCCGAATTGCTGGAGATGATCTCGCCGTCGAACTGCATGCCCAGCGACGGCGTGCAGGTGATCTTGGCTTCCTTGGTCTGGATGATCTTGAACTGCGGGCGGCCGAGTACCTTGCCGGCGGGGTCGAGTGCAGCGGTGATCACGGTAGGCAGCAGCTGCACGGTGCGCACGGGCTCGATGACCGCGATGTCGACCATGCCGTCGTTCATGCGGCAATCGGGGAACAGGTTGATATCGTTTTGGATGACCGAGGTGTTGCCGGCCATGCAGCAGATACCGTCGAGCTCCTCGACAATGCCGTCATGCTCAATTGTAAAGTGCGCCACCGTGGGGTTGGGCGTGGCAAGCGCCGACAGAAAGTAGGCAATCTCGCCGATGTCGTTTTTGGTGGGGGCGGCCTTCATCATGATCTCGGCATCGTAGCCCGAGCCGGCGATGATGATAAAGCCGTGGCGCTTCTCGTTGCCGTTCTCGTCGAGCCAAAAGAGCTCGCCCATGTCTGCCTTGACGGTGCGGCCGACACGACAGGCTTTGGCAAGTGCTGCCGCCTCGGGGGCGTTACCGATGTTATTGAAGAACAGGCAGGCCGTGCCGGAGGGGAAGACGAGCGTGGGGATGCCGCATCCGCGCATCTGGTCGAGCACGTTGGAGACGGTGCCGTCGCCGCCTGAGACCACCACGCGATCGAATTCGCGCACGTCTGCCACGGCGTCCTCGGGTTCCATGCCATCGCCGATAAAGCGCATCACGACCTCGTCGCCGCTCTGCGCGAGGGCGTGCGTGAATGCGTAGATTTCATCTGAGCTGGGGCCCGATGCCGGGTTGTGGATGATAAGGCAGCGCATACTTACGTTCCCGTTCTGTGACTAACCGAGTATAGTTGTAAGGCATTGCCGATATCCTACCCGTGTTTTTCGGGCCTAACCTTATTCGATGGGTTGATATGTACATTTCCACACATCAGGCTCTACTCGACTTTTGCCAGCGCGCCCGTGAGTTCGACGCGATTGCCGTCGATACCGAGTTTTTGCGCGAGCGCACGTTCCATCCGCGCCTGTGCCTGGTTCAGATTGCCACCCCCGCCGAGAGCGTCGCGGTCGATCCTCTGGTGATCGACGACCTGTCGCCGCTGGCCGAGCTTATGGCCGACGAGAGCGTGACCAAGGTCTTCCATGCCTGCTCGCAGGATATGGAGGTTATGCTCCATACCGTGGGCGTGCTGCCGCGACCGATTTTCGACACACAGGTCGCCGCCGCCTTTTTGGGCGAGCGCCAGCAGATTTCGTATGGCGCGCTTGTTCAGACGTTCTGCGGCGTATCGCTGCCCAAGACCGAGTCGCTGACCGACTGGTCGCGCCGCCCGCTGACCGATAAGCAGATTGAGTATGCGATCGATGACGTCAAGTACCTGATTGTTGCCTATACCGAGATGATGAGCCGCCTGCGCGAGCTGGGCCGTGTGGACTGGGTGCTCGACGAGCTGCGCCCGCTTGCCGACGAGTCGCACTATCGCGCCGATCGCCACGAGGCATTCCGCAAGGTCAAACGCATCAACTCGTGTAGCCGCCACCAGCTGGGCATCGCGCGCGAACTTGCCGCCTGGCGCGAGGACCGCGCCGAGCGTCGCAACATCCCGCGCAAGTGGGTCATGTCCGACGACACGCTGCTGGCGCTTGTCAAGCGCAATCCCGTGCGCGTTGAGGAGTTCCGTAGTATTCGCGGTACCGACCAGCTGGGGGAGCGCGACGTGGACGGCGCGCTCATGGCCATCAAGCGCGGCGCAAGCTGCCCGCACGACCGCCTGCCGCTTATGGTTCGTGGGCATCGTCAGATCTCGCCGGAGTTGGAAAGCGTGACCGACCTGATGTACGCGCTCATCCGCCTGGTTGCCGAGCGCTCGGGCGTGGCGACCTCGGTCATTGCCTCGCGCGATGACCTGGCCGACTATATTGAGCATCCCGAGCAGAGCCCCCTGCGCGAAGGCTGGCGCTTTGAGCTTGTGGGCTCGCGCCTGGACGATTTGCTCTCGGGCAACATGGGGTTGACGGTCAAAGATGGCAAAATTGAATTGCTGTAAGGAAGCCTAGCCGCTTGAGTGGGTAGAATGCCTCCAACGTGTAACTCGATTCGGAGGAATTCGCATGCCTTATTACTATGGATACGGCTTTGGCATCGACCCGCTGTACCTGCTGGTTGTTCTTGTCTGCACGGTGCTTGGCCTTGCCGCGCAGAACTATATCAACTCGACGTACAAAACCTGGTCCAAGGTTCGCTCGGACGGCGACACGGGCGCTATGGTCGCTCGCCGCATGCTCGACGCCAACGGCTGCAACGCCGTGGGTATCAAGGGTGTCGCCGGTGAGCTCACCGACCATTACAACCCTCAGGACAATAACCTATATCTGTCAGACGCCAACCGTTCGGGCGGGTCGGTCGCAAGCGTCGCCGTTGCCTGTCACGAGGCGGGCCACGCCGCCCAGCGTCAAAGCGGTTATGCCATGATGAAGGTACGCACCGCCCTGGTCCCGGTCGTCAACTTTACTCAGAACACCTGGACGATCGTGTTGCTCATGGGCCTGTTTATGAACATTGCCGGACTCACGACCCTCGCACTGATCTTCTTCTCGTTTAGCGTGCTGTTCCAGCTGGTTACGCTGCCGGTCGAGATTGACGCCAGTCGACGTGCCGTGGCGTATATCGAGCAGTCTGGTATGAGCTCCAAGCAGGTCAATGGTGCCAAGAAGGTGCTGACGGCAGCCGCACTTACCTATGTGGCCGCGGCGCTCACTTCGATCATTCAGCTGCTCTACCTTATGGCTCGTTACAACAGAAACTCCAACCGATAACAAATGGGACCGGCCGGCGCCGCGGGGATTTGTGTCCCCGCGGCGCTGTACTATGTGTTGGACTTGAATTTGCGCAGGGCCGGAGCCCCGGTGCGCGATGACGAAAGGAGGCTGCGTGGCAGGCTGGAATCTAACTGGCAGTGCCGTTTCCGCCGAGTTCGACGGTTCGGACGAGCAAGAGCGCAAAGAGCTCAGCGTGAGCCAGGCGGTGGAGATCGCCGCCGGCGCGCTCGATGCCATTCCGCAGCTGAGCGTTTTGGGCGAGGTCACGGGTTTCCGCGGTCCCAATGCCCGAAGCGGCCACTGCTACTTCCAAATCAAGGACGACTCGGCGGCCGTCGACTGCATCATCTGGAAGGGTGTCTATCTCAAGCGCACCTTCGATCTGCGCGACGGCATGCAGGTGAGCTTTAAGGGCAGCTTCAACCTCTATAAGCCCACGGGTCGCATGAGCTTTGTCGCTCGCTCGTTCTCGCTGGCGGGGGAGGGCTTGCTGCGCCAGCAGGTGGCGCAGTTGGCCGAAAAGCTGCGCCGCGAGGGGCTGATGGAAGAGTCCCGTAAACGCCGCATCCCGGTGTTTTGCTCACGCGTGGCGGTTGTCACCTCGCTTTCGGGCGCCGTGATCGACGACGTCAAGCGTACGCTGCGCCGTCGTAATCCGCTCGTCGAGCTCATTTGTGTGGGCGCTAAGGTCCAGGGCGAGGGTGCGCCGACAGAACTTATCGAGGGACTGCGCCGTGCCGCCGCCATTACGCCGGCGCCCGATTGCATTTTGCTCGTGCGTGGCGGTGGCTCCTTCGAGGATCTTATGACTTTTAATGACGAAGACCTCGCCCGTGCGGTGGCGGCCTGTCCCGTGCCCGTGGTGACGGGTATCGGCCACGAGCCCGATACTTCGATCTGCGACATGGTGAGTGACCGTCGCACCTCCACGCCCACGGCGGCGGCAGAATCGGTGGCGCCGGCTATGACGGAGTTGGCCGACGTGCTCGAGACGCGCCATCAGCGTCTGGGCGCCGCGATGGCTTCGATGATCGGTTCGAATCAGGTCGATCTGGAAATGCTCGACCAGCGCGGTCGTCGTGCCTGGGACACCTATGCGGCTCGTCTGGGCGACGCGCTCGATGCAGCCGCGTGCCGCCCGTGTCTTAACGACCCTACGTTTATGGTCGAGCGTCGCGAGTCGGAGCTTGCCTTGACGGCCGACCGTCTGTCCGGTGCCATTACGCGCTCGGTCGGAGCCTTCCGCTCCAACTTCGAGCGTCTGCCTGAGCGCCTGGTCGCAAGCACCTCGGGGCTCGACGGTAAACGCCATGCGCTCATGCTCGCGAGCTCTCGTCTGGAGCATCAGGGACGCACGATGCTCAGCAAGCCCGCGTCCGATCTGGGCCGTGCGGCGGCTTCGCTCGACGCCCTGTCACCGCTCAAGGTACTTGCACGCGGCTACTCCATCGCCTATAGCGATGACGGCGTGGCTACGAGCGCCAAGACCTTTAAGCCCGGCGACGCCATTCGCGTGCGCATGGCAGACGGCAACGTGGCAGCAACGGTCAATACGGTCGAATAGACCGCGTTTCATAGCGATAAACCTTTAGGAAAGGAAACAGATATGGCAGAGAAGACCCCGGTCGAGCAGCTTACGTACAAGCAGGCTTCTCAGGAGTTGGAGCTCATTATCCGCAGTCTTGAGTCGGGTGATATGGAGCTCGAAGAGTCGCTCGAGGGCTACACCCGCGGCGTCGAGCTCCTCAAGAGCCTGCGTACTCGCTTGTCCGATGCCGAGCAGAAGGTCTCGGTGCTCCTGAAGGACGTCGACGGCAACGACGTGCTCGCCGACGGCGAAGCTGCCAACACCGACGACAACCTCTCGTTCTAATCATCCCGACTAAATATAATTTACCTTGGTCTGTAAGAAAGGAACCAACCATGTGCGATTGCATCTTCTGCAAAATTGCCAACCACGTGATCCCCTCGACCGTTGTCTATGAGGACGACCAGGTCATCGCGTTCGACGACCTCAACCCCCAGGCGCCGGTCCACACGCTCGTGATCCCCAAGAAGCACTACAGCGACATCGCCGACAACGTGCCTGCCGAGACCATGGGCGCCATGGCTCACGCCGTCCAGGAGGTCGCCAAGGCCAAGGGTCTGGAGGACGGTTTCCGCGTCATCTCCAACAAGGGCGTCAACGCCGGCCAGACCGTCATGCACTTCCACATGCACGTTCTCGGCGGCAAGAACCTGGGCGAGAACCTCATCTGAGGACGAGCGGTTCGTCGCCTTGGCTGCCTTTGGAGTAACTTATGCAGCTTTCTCAACTCGAATACCTTCAAGCGGTAGCGAACTACGGTGGCGTGCGCAAAGCGGCTCGCGCCGTTCATGTGAGCCCGCAGGCCGTTTCGTCGGCAATCAAGAAGCTGGAATCTGAGTATCAGGTTGTTTTGCTCGACCGATCAACAGGGGAGGCTGTTTTGTCTCCTGTGGGTCGAGAATTCGCGCGTCGCGCGCGCATGATCCTGGCGCAAGTCGGCGATCTCAAAAAGTACGCTCAATCGAGGAACGACGGCGTTTCGCCCGATGGTCACTTTCGTCTTTATGCCCCCTGCCTTCACGGGCGGGGGCGTCTTTTTGCCGAAAACTGGTACGACTCGTTTGAACGCTCGCACCCTCAGATTCACCTCGATGTGTGGCATCAGCCAACGGCTACATGCTTTGAGTCGCTTATGCTCGGAATTTCGGACGCGGCCATCTCATTTGAGGAACCACGGGACAGCGTCCTTTCTTCGAAATACTTGGGTGAAAAGGAGCTCAAGGTCCTTTCATGTCCAGCGGGTCATCAATCTGTGGACGCTATGACCATTCGTGAGTTGCTGGGCGGCAGGCTCGCTGTTCCCATTAATTTGTCGCCCTGTCTCAATGCAATCAATCAATGTCCCGAAGCCCAGCTCGTTAATTTCCGTTTCCGTGATGTCGAATACGGAAACAGGGCGCAGACTGAGTTTCTTCAAGCCGGGGGATTGATATTGAGTTTGTCCGGGTCCTCTCTCGCATCGGATGGATTAGAAGTGAGTGAGTGCTCCATTGAAGGTTCGCGTGATGTAACCTTGCCTATCTACTTTTGCTATCGGCACAATTCCTGGACTGATCGACACCAGACGGTTTTTCTGCACCTATTGCGTCATCTTGCTTCGTGAGATTAATTGGCTTCGAGGCGTCAAGTGATTATTGACGCCTTGTAACACATGGCTGACAGCTTTGCTCTCATGCTTTTCCAAGATTCCGATTTAGATTGCTGACTCTTGGAGGGCGGAGCATGAAAAACCGTACGGTTTTGCTTTATATGACGTTCGTTTTTCTGTCGAACTTCAGCACCATTTTGTATTTTCCGACTGTCTACCTTGAGTTCGTCGGGCTTTCGATGGTAGCGATTTCTGGCATGATGATTGCATACCAAGTGAGCAAGTTCATTCTTGAGGTTCCTACTGGTTATATTGCTGATAGGTTTGGACGAAAGACAAGCGGTCTCGTTGGCGTCGTGGGGATGCTTGGATACTACGCCGCCCTGCTCCTCGTCCGATCTCCTCTGCTTTTAATCGGTGCGTTTGCTCTCAAGGGTTTTGCCGTTGCATGTGTGAGCGGATCCATAGAAGCAATTTACATTGACAGCGTTTCTCGGGACCAACTCGTAAGACTTAATGTCGTTGAGCGATTTGTTTTCTATGCCTCTTATGCCCTCTCCGCTTGCGTGGGCGGTCTCATTTCGTTCGCTGGCGCGTATCTCATTGGGCTTTCGGTCGATATCATCGCAATGGTGCTGACATTGGTTGTCGTTGTCTGTATTCCTGAGGCGAGAAGAGAGGGCACTGCGGCGACACTTGAGCGTGGAATTAACCCGAAGATGATTAAGTCCGCTATTGCGGGTAATAGTATTCTTCGGTCAGCGTTCATCATGGACTGTTCTCAGGCATTTGCTTTCGTCGCTCTGGAAGACTTTTTCTCACTGTTGCTTGCAGGCCGCGGAATGAATGCCGTCGCTTCGGGTGTGACCATTGCGGTCCAGCTTCTTGTCTCGGCCTCCATAGGGTTTATTGCGCCCAGCGTGATTGCTCATGTCGACAAGGGCCGTTTTGCGCGTATTTGCGGCATCGTGCGCCTTTCCCTGACTGCTTTGTTTTTGATCCCCCTTACTCCGGCTTACTTACTGCCCGTGTTCTATGTGCTGCAGACGGTCGCTTACTCGTTATTCGCTCCAATTAAATACTCTATTTTTCAAAATGCTGCCGATTCTTCGATGCGCTGTTCATTGATTTCGGTTCAAAGCCAGATGGTAGCGGTGGGCGCCATCCTTTTCTATCTGTTCAATACTGTGTTGAGCAGCATCGCGGGCATTCGAGTCGTATTGCTTGTCGCGCTTGGGATTTCTTCTTTGGTGTATATCCCCGCGCTATTTCGTCTTACAAGCCAAAAGGCCATGAGTATTTAGGCATCGATAACTTATATATCAACGCAATAAACCCGAGCGCGAGGGCGTTTGGGTTTATTATTGAAGCGTATGTAACCTGGCGGCGCCACACCGCCTGTTAGTAGGGAGACACATGAACGTTCTGGTCGTCAACGCAGGATCTTCGACGCTTAAGTATCAGGTCATTGATACCAAGTCCCACAAGGTGTCCGCAAAGGGCTCCTGCGAGCGCGTCTGCTTTAGCGGCGGTACCTTCACCCACGCTGCCAACGGTTCCAAGAAGGTGACCGAGAACATCGAGTTCCCCGACCACAAGGTCGCCATCGAGGTCGTCCTGAAGGACCTCGAGGCCAACGGCGTCAAGATCGAGGGCATCGGCCACCGTATCGTTCAGGGCGGCTGGTACTTTGGTGACTCCTCCCTCGTCGACGAGGACGTTCTCGCCAAGATCCGCGAGGTTGCCCCGCTCGCCCCGCTGCACAACAACCCTGAGGCCAACGTTATCGAGTACTGCCTGGAGCAGTATCCCGACCTGCCCAATGTCACGGTCTATGACACCGCTTTCCACTTCAACATGCCCGAGGTCGCCAAGACCTACGCCCTGCCCAAGGATGTTTGCGACAAGCTGCACATCCGTAAGTATGGCGCCCACGGCACCAGCTACCGTTACATCTCCAAGAAGGTTGCCGAGATGACCAACGGCGAGGCTCGCAAGGTCGTCGTGTGCCACATCGGCTCCGGCGCCTCCCTGTGCGCCATCGAGGACGGCAAGTGCATGGATACCACCATGGGCCTCACTCCGCTCGACGGTGTCATGATGGGCACCCGCTGCGGCTCCATCGACCCCGCTACCGTGTGCTACCTGCAGCGCGAGGGTGGCTACACCTTCGACGAGGTCGACGAGATGATGAACAAGAAGTCCGGCCTCATGGCTGTGACCGGTGGCAAGACCAACGACTGCCGCAACGTCGAGGAGCTCGCCGCTGCCGGCGACCCCGAGGCCCAGCTCGCCTTCGATATGTTCGTCTACAAGATTGCCGCCAAGGCCGCCGAGATGGCTACCTCCATGTGTGGCATGGACACGCTCGTCTTTACCGCGGGCATCGGCGAGCACGCTCCGGCCGTCCGTGCTGGCGTGGCCGACCGTCTGGCCTTTATGGGCGTCAAGATGGACCATGCCCGCAACGCCCTGCGTGGCGACGGCGCTTGGTGCCTGTCCGCCAAGGACTCCAAGGTCAAGATCTTCGTCATCCCCACGGATGAGGAGTTCATGATCGCTTCCGACGTCGAGCGCATCGTCAACGGCAAGTAATTGCAAATAGGGGAGGGGCTGGGCGACTGAACGCCGTTCAGCCCCTCTTTTGCGCTCGTTGGGCGATATTTGTGATAGCTATTTATTAAATTGAGATAGCTTCTTTTCAAATGCGGCCGCCTTAAGGGGTTTGCGCCGACCGTATTGCAACTGTGGGGGAGTCTCATGAACGTACTTGTTGTCAACGCCGGAAGCTCGAGCCTTAAATATCAGCTTTTGGATACCGATACCCGAGAGGTTTTCGCCAAGGGCAACTGCGAGCGTATCGGCTCGGAGATGGGCATCTTTGGTCACGCCGAGAACGGTGGTGCCAAGCAGACCGAGGAGATTCCCTTCCCCGATCATCGCTCTGCTATCGCGCACGTGCTCGAGGAACTCGAGAAGACCGACTTTTCGATCGATGGTATCGGGCATCGCATCGTTCAGGGTGGCTGGCACTTCGATGATTCCGCGGTCGTCGACGATGAGGTCATGGCCAAGATCCTTGAGGTGGCCCCGCTCGCCCCGCTGCACAATTACGGCGAGGCCGCAGCAATCGAGTATTGCCGCGAGAAATATCCGGAGCTGCCCAATGTGGCCGTCTTCGACACCTCGTTCCACATGACCATGCCCGAGGTCGCCTACACCTACGCGCTGCCCAAGGACGTGTGCGACAAGTACCACGTGCGCAAGTACGGCGCCCACGGCACGAGCCACCGCTACGAGTGGATGATGGCCAAGGAGATCCTGGGCTCGCGCTGCCACCGTCTACTTTCGTGCCATCTGGGTAATGGCGCTTCGCTCGCTGCTATCGAGGACGGTGTGTGTCGCGATACCACGATGGGCCTGACGCCGCTCGACGGCCTGATGATGGGTACCCGCTGCGGTTCCATCGACCCGGCAACCGTGTGCTACCTGCAGCGCGAAGGCGGCTACAGCTACCAAGAAGTCGACGACATGATGAACAAGCAGTCCGGTTTGCTTGCCATCTCGGGCATCTCCAACGACGCCCGCGACATTCGTACGCGCGCCTCCGAGGGTGACGAGCGCTGCCTGCTCGCCTTTGATATGTTCGCCTATAAGGCCATGCAGCAGGCCGGTTCCATGATTGCCTCCATGGCGGGCGTGGACACCATCTCTTTTACCGCGGGCATTGGCGAGAACGACTGGTCGATCCGCAAGGCCTTCTGCGACTGCTTTGAGTGGCTGGGCGTGCGTATTGACAACAACAAGAACCGCGAGGCCGTGGGCAACGGCCCGCAGGTCATCAGCGCTGCCGGTTCCGCCGTCACGGTCATGGTCATCCCCACCGACGAGGAATACATGATCGCCCACGACGTCGAGCGCCTAACCAAGACCAACTAACGCGCGCATTTGCGATTGAACAAAAGGGCCTCCAGAGCAGCAGCTCCGGAGGCCCTTTTGCTAGCAGGCGGAAATTCCAGTCCCAAAGCGACCATCACCAGTAACGCCTGCGCTCCCAGCAACGGCATCCGTCCATTCAGATTCTCAGCCCCAGCCCGTAGCCAAGCCGCCATCCACCCCAGATTCCCAGAGGGCAACGTAGCAGCAGGGACCCTACAGGGCAAAGCTCTGAAAACAATCCGCAAGGCGCGAGAAGCCCCGCCGCACGTAGTGCGCAGCGGGGCTTCTCGCATGCCTGAGGACGTTTTCAGAGCTTTGCCCTGTAGGGTCCCGAGGGGATACGTCCGCTACTCAGTCATCTGAGCCTGGACGGCGGTGATGGCCACGACACCCACGATGTCGTCGGCAGAGCAGCCGCGCGACAGGTCGTTGACCGGCTTGGCGATGCCCTGCAGGATGGGGCCGTAGGCGTCGGCGCCGGCGAAGCGCTGGACCAGCTTGTAGCCGATGTTGCCTGCCTCGAGGTCGGGGAACACGAGCACGTTGGCCTTACCGGCGACGGAGGAGCCGGGAGCCTTGAGCTGGGCGACGGTGGGGACGATAGCGGCGTCGAGCTGCAGGTCGCCGTCGATAGCGAGCTCTGGAGCCTTCTCCCTGCAGAATTTCACGGCCTCCTGGACCTTCTTGGCGACCTCGCCGCCGGCGGAGCCCATGGTGGAGTAGGAGAGCATGGCCACGTGCGGCTCAACATTGCCCATGAAGGTGGACCAGGAGTGAGCGGAGGCGATGGCGATCTCGGAGAGCTCGTCAGAGGACGGGTTGATGTTGAGGCCGCAGTCGGCGAAGATCAGCGTGCCGTCGGTACCGAACTGCGGGGTGTCGGTGCACATCACGAAGAAGGCCGAGACCAGCTTGGTGCCAGGGGCGGTCTTGAGGATCTGCAGCGCGGGGCGCAGGGTGTCGGCGGTGGAGTGGCAGGCACCGGAGACCAGGCCGTCGGCGTCGCCCATCTTGACCATCATGGTGCCAAAGTAGGTGGCGTCCATCACCTGGGCGCGAGCCTGCTCGATGGTAACGCCCTTCTTGGCGCGGAGCTCGGCAAACTTCTGCGCATACTCCTCGTGCTTTTCGGCATTGCGCGGGTCGATGACGGTAGCGCCGGGAACGTCGATCTCGTCGGGGTTGCCCAGGATGACGATCTTTGCCAGACCTTCCTCGATGATTTTGTTTGCCGCGACGATGGTGCGCGGGTCCTCGCCCTCGGGCAGGACGATGGTCTTAAGGTCGGCCTTGGCGGCGGACTTCATACGGTTTAGGAAATCGCTCATGTTGCTCCTTACAAGCGTTTCGCTAAGCTCCAGGCGCCCGGCTGTTCACGAATAAACCCGCTGCTAGCGGGTTTACCTTTCAATTATGTACGCCGCGGTGCTTGAGCTTTCCTTGTGTGGCAAGCTCATTATAGGACGCATTAGCGCTATAATCGCTCTGATAAATATGTCTCGAAGAATGTTCGAGAAAAGCCCAGCTAACGAGCCCGTGGCTTTTGACAAGGAGTATCGATGCAGATTACCTCAGGCCTGCCTGAAGGCTTTAACGCCGGCGCGTACGACATGATTGTCGTCGGTGCTGGATATGCCGGTGCCGTTTGCGCCCGCCGTCTTGCCGAGACCATCGGCTATCGTGTTGCCGTTTTGGAGCGCCGTAGCCACATTGCGGGCAATGCCTATGACTGCACTGACGAGGCCGGAATCCTGATCCACGAGTACGGTCCGCATATCTATCACACCTTTAACGAGCGCGTGCATAATTTCCTGTCGCGCTTTACCAAGTGGACGGATTATCAGCACAAGGTGCTCGCCAACATCAACGGTACCCTTATGCCCGTGCCCTTTAACCATGCGAGCCTTAAGCTTGCCTTTGGCGATGAGCGCGGCGAGGAACTGTACCAAAAGCTCGTGGAGACCTTTGGCAAGGACGTCAAGGTGCCCATTATGGAGCTGCGCAAGAAGAACGACCCGGATCTTGCCGAGGTCGCCGATTATGTCTATGAGAACGTCTTTTTGCATTACACCATGAAGCAGTGGGGCCAGACGCCCGACCAGATCGACCCCTCGATCACCGGCCGCGTTCCCGTCTTTGTGGGCGATGATGACCGCTACTTCCCGCAAGCTCCCTTCCAGGGCATGCCGCAGGAGGGCTACACGGCGCTCTTTGAGCACATGCTCGACCACGACCTGATCGACGTGTTCTGCGACGTGGACGCCCGCGATCTCTTTGAGATCGACGAGACCACCGTCAAGATCGACGGCAAGGTCTACGGCGGCGAGATTGTCTATACCGGTCCGCTCGACGAGCTGTTCAACCTCGACCTGGGCGCGCTACCGTACCGCACGCTCGATATGAAGTTCGAGACGCTCGATATGGATCAGTTCCAGCCCGTGGGCACTGTCAACTACACCACGAGCGAGGACTACACGCGCATTACCGAGTTCAAGAACATGACCGGTCAGGTTTTGCCCGGCAAGACCACCATCATGAAGGAGTACTCCAAGGCCTATACGCCCGGCTCGGGCGAGACGCCGTACTACGCCATTCTTGAGCCCGAGAACCGTGAGCTCTACGAGCGCTATCTTGAGCGCGTCCAAAACCTGACGAACTTCCACCCGGTGGGTCGTTTGGCCGAGTATCGTTACTACGATATGGACGCCGTGACCAACTCCGCCCTCGACCTTTCAGATGAGATTATCGCCTGCCATGCATAAAGTCATAACATTCGGTATTCCCTCGTATAACGCCGCCAAGGATATGGACCATTGCATCACCTCTATTCTGGAGGGGAGCAATTTCGCTACCGATATCGAGATTATCGTGGTGGACGACGGCTCCAAGGACGAGACAGCCGCCAAGGCCGACGAGTGGGAGGCGCGTTATCCCGGTATCATCCGCGCGCTACACCAGGAGAACGGCGGTCACGGCATCGCCGTCCTTTCGGGTCTGCGCGAGGCACAGGGCACCTATTACAAGGTCGTCGACTCGGACGACTGGCTCGACGGCGCTGCCCTTTCGACCATGCTGTCGATTCTGCGTGGCTTCGAGGAGCGCGACCAGCGCGTTGACCTGTTTATCTCGAACTACGTGTACGAGAAGGTTTACGAGGGTACGCATACCGCCATCGGCTACAAATTTGCCCTGCCGCGCAAAAAGATCTTTACCTGGGATCAGATCGGTCATTTTCGCCTGGACCAGAACCTGCTCATGCACAGCCTGTGCTATCGCACGGATGTGCTGCGAGAGTCCAACCTTCCCATGCCGCCGCACACGTTCTATGTGGACAACATCTACGCCTACTTGCCACTGCCGCGTTGCAAGACCATGTACTACGCCGATATTGACCTCTATCGCTACTTTATCGGTCGCGAAGGCCAGAGTGTCAACGAGGCAACGATGGTCAAGCGTTTGGACCAGCAGTTCCGTGTTACGCGTATCATGATGGAGTCGTATCACCTGTACGGCGATGTTGAGTCTTCGCGCCTGCGCTCGTACATGATGGGCTACTTCACCATGATGATGGCGATCTGCTCGGTGCTCACCAAGCTTTCCGATGAGGATTGCGCCGACGAGCGCCTGAAGACGCTGTGGAAGGATCTGAAGGCTTATGACGAGCGCATGTATCGCCACGCCCGCTACGGCGTGGTCGGGTTCTTCACCAATCTGCGCGGTCGAGCAGGTGACAAAACCACACTTGGCCTATACCGTCTTGCCTCAAAGATCTTCAAATTCAACTAGTTGCTGAGTAATCGCTGCTGATAGGTTGACTGGGCCCCTTGGCCTTTAGTTTGCTACTGAGAACAGTCCTGCTCGCACGGAAAGCACATTAAGTGCTTTCCGGCTCGTGCGGAACTTGTATCAAACTAAAGGCCAAGGGGCCTCTGCTATAAGAATCGATCGTCAGGTAATTTGAATTTGAAGATCTTCGACGCGCGGTACACAGGGGCCTGGGCTGAAAATAAATTAGTTGGTAGTCGGTCGGAGGCGGGCGGGTATTACGTTTGTCGCGAGTTCCGCATGCAAAGAAGGCCACTTAATGTGGCCTTCGTCTTGCATAGGACTGTAGAGCAGGAAACGTAATGCCCGCCCGCCTCCGACCGACGGTCGAGCGGGATTACTTTGCGGCGCCGGGGATACCGTGGGAGGTTTTGGCGGTTTTGGCTCCGTTTACGATGGCGGTTTGTAGGGCCCTTACGGCGAGCATGCCCAGCAGGTCCAAGGGAACGGCGGCGCTTGTCTGGGTGCCTAGTTTGCCACTGGCGAGGGTGTAGATGGTGTCGCCGTCGTTAGTGGTATGCGTGGGACGAATGGTGTGTGCGTAGGCGTCTGCGGCCATCTGGGAGACTTTGGTGGCTTGGGCTTTGGTGAGCTCCGCGTTGGTGACGATGCAGCTGATGGTGGTGTTGGTGCGGTCGAGCGGCATCTGCATTGAGCCGGCGGCGGCAAAGGCAGCGAGTTCCATGTCGACGATCTGGTCGTTATCGGCTGCGGCGCGCATGCCGGCGACCCACTCGCCAGTGAAGGGGTCGACGACGTTGCCGCAGGCGTTGACCGAGACCACTGCTCCCACCTTGACGGGACCGAGTGTCACGGCGGCGGCTCCAAGGCCGGCCTTCATGCAGGTGGCGGGGCCCATGAGCTTACCCACGGTAGCGCCCGTGCCGGCGCCTACGTTGCCCTGTACGAGCGTAGTGGGGGTGTTGTCGAGTGCTTCGCGCACGGCGGCGATGCCGGCCTCAATGTCGGGGCGAACGGTGGGGTCGCCAAAGGCGAGGTCGAAGATGCAGCTGGAGCACACGATGGGCACCTGCGTAGGGCCGACGGGAAGGCCGATGCCACGGCTCTCGAGCTCGCGGGCGACGCCGCTTGCGGCCTCGAGGCCAAAGGCCGATCCGCCCGAAAGACAGACGGCGTGAACCTTGTCGACGGTGTTCTCGGGACGCAGCAGATCGGACTCGCGCGATGCCGGGGCACCGCCGCGAACGTCAACGCCGCCGGTGGCGCCCTCGGGTGCCACGATTACGGTGCAACCGGTGCCGGCCTCCTCGTCCGTATAGTTGCCAAAGCAAAAGCCATCGACATCGCAAACGTCAATGGCTTCGAGCAGTGTGTCCATGTTTTCTCCTATCGGTTTTCCGCCGCGCCTTATGCCCGGTCGGGATCCGTACGGTACGCACAAATTGTAGGCGCTGGGGGATACCCAGCGCCAGATGCAATTACGAGAGTTTTAGAATCGCGCGTGCGACACGTGCGATGGGCAGGCCCACCACGTTGTAGAAGTCACCCGAAATATCGTGCACGAGCATGCGTCCCCCTGTGCCCTGAATGCCGTAGGCGCCGGCCTTGTCCATGGGCTCACTCGAGGCGACGTAGCGCTCGATCTGCTCGTCGGTGAGCTCGTAGAACGTCACGTCGGTCACATCGACAAAGGATAGACTCTCGGCGGCATGCGGGGCGGCCGTGTCGCCTGCCTTGACGATGCAAACGCCGGTTGCGACCTGGTGCGTGCGGCCCGAAAGCTCACGGAGCATGGTGCGCGCCTCGTCCTCGGTTGCCGGCTTGCCCAGAATCTTGCCGTCAAAGGTGACGATGGTGTCGGCCGCGACCGTCAGCTCGTTGGGCTCGGCATGCTCGGCGGCGACGGCGGCGGCTTTGGCGCGTGCTAAGCGCTCAACGAGCGTAAGCGGCGCCTCGCCATCAAACGGCGTTTCGTCGATATCGGCAGGGATGATGCGAATGTCATAGCCCGCCTCGCGCATCAACTCGATACGGCGCGGTGATTGCGAAGCCAAAATCATAGCTGAATGCCCTCGGTGACCTTCTCGACGGCCTTGTCGCCGGCGAGCGTGCGCAGCAGCTCAAGTGCAAAGGGGAGCGATTGGGCCATGCCGCTGGCGGTGATGATGTTGCCGTCTTGCGTGACCTTCTCGCCGGTATAGGCACCTTCGGGGAAGCTTTTCTCAAAACCGGGGAAGCACGTGGCGTGGCGCCCCTCGAGCAGGTCGAGCTCGCCTAGGATAAACGGGGCGGCGCAGATGGCGGCGACGTGCTTGGTTGCGGCGAACTCGCAGACCACGTCGCAGACGCGCTGATCGGCGCGCAGGTTGGTGGCACCGGGCAGGCCGCCGGGCAGCACGACGCAGTCGTACTCGTCAAAGTTGATCTCATCAAAGAGCGCATCGCAGGTCACGGGGATCTGTAGCGAGCTTACGACTTCACGCGTGGGCATGATCGAGACGAGCGTGGCGCGTATGCCGCCGCGACGCATGACATCGACCATGGTCAGGCATTCAATAGTTTCAAAGCCATCGGCGGCGAGAACGGCAACGCTGGGCATGAGGGTTCCTTTCATAGGCGGCATACAATTAGCCGTCTTATACCCCGAAGACCCCCGCTTGCCACGCTCGATTTCCCAATGATTATTCCGAGCAATGATTAAGTGGGTAGTTGCGCTTGAGGTGGACGACGGTTTCGCAGTGGAAGGTTTGCGGGAACAGGTCGACTGGTGTGATCTTGACGGGGGAGAAGGTGCCTTCTTCGACAAAGCGTTTAAGGTCGCGTGCCAGAGTTGCCGGGTCGCAGCTCACGTAGGCGACATCGCGCGCACTCGTGCTGGCGATAAGGTCGATCGCCTCGGGGGCGAGGCCCGCGCGCGGCGGGTCGACCACCAAGACGTCGGCATCCTGGTCGGGGAACTCGCGCACCGCGTCTCCGCCAATGACGTCGACGTTATCAAGCTTGTTGATCTCCAAGTTGCGGCGCAGGTCGCGCACGGCAGGGCCGTAGGCTTCGACAGCGGCGACAAAATCGCAGCGGCGGGCGAGCGGCAGGGTAAAGGTGCCGGCACCGCAGTACAGATCCACGGCAAGCTCGTCTTCCTGCGGGTCGAGCGCTTCCATGACAAGCTCGATCAAAATCTCGGCACCCTTAGTGTTGACCTGGAAGAACGACGGGGCCGAAAGACGCATTTGGCCGTCGGCGATATTCTCGGTCCACGAGCCTTCGCCGGCGAGCATTTCGACCTTGGAGACGCGGCGGGCCTTCTTCTCGCCCTTGCTCATCACACGTACCACGCTCGTGGGATGAGCGGCATCGGCCAACACGCGCGACACCTGCGAGCGCGGGAAGGATCCCGTGGGCGTCCAGAGAGCAACCTCGAGCGCCTTGGTGCGACGCGAGGCACGAATGCCCACGCGCTCGAGGCCCAGGTCGTGACTGCCGCTCAGATAGTTGAGCGCGCCGACGACCGATTTGAGTGCCTTCGGGAAGCGTTTGTCGAACAGCGGGCACGAATCGACGGTCACGATCTTGCTGGGATCAACGCCGTGCATGCCAAGTCGAACGCGACCGCTGACGACGGTCGGCTCGAGTTCAATTTTATTGCGGTAGCCCCAGTCGTCCTTGGTGTGGCGGATGGGCTGCACCAGCTCATCGACCTGCTCGGGGCTGAACTTTCCGATGCGCTCGAGCGTGGAGCGCAGGTTCTGCTCCTTGGCGGCAAGCTGTGCGGTGCGCGAGAGGTTGCCCCATGAGCAGCCGCCGCAGATGCCCACGAAGGGACAGGGAGGCTGAATGCGATCGGGGCTCGGCTGCAGAATCTCGGTGGTGCGGGCGCGCATAAACGACTTACCGTCCTGCACGACCTCGGCCTCAACGGTGTCGGCTGCTACGGCGCCCTGCACAAAGACGGCCTTGCCGTTGTCGGCGTGCGCCAGTCCGTCGGCACCGTAGGTCATCGATTCTATGGTGAGCTTCATATCCCTGCCTGTCATTCGCGTTGCTGTCCGCATCATGGTAGCAGGGAAAAGCGCCCCGCATCCGAGGCTTTCCTCAAATGCGGGGCGCTTCTACAAACATCTATTTGGTCTTGCCGGTAATGAGCGTCTTAAGGCCCAGACCGATCAAGCCCAGGCCCATGCGCACACGACCGGGGCGGTGGCGCTCGATGGCCTTGGTCGTGTCAGAGGACTTCTTGCGACGGGCGCTCGTCTCGGGCGCGGGCTTAGCGGCCTGCGGCTCGGGCTGAGGTGCGGGTGCAGGCTCGGACTCAATGACGGTCGCCTGTACCTCCTGGACCTTGGGTGCTACCGGTTGCGGCTCGGGCTCGGGCGCGGCTTCAACAACGGCCTCCGGCTCCTCGACAGACTCGTGCTCTGGCGCCGGGGGAGCAACGACGGCTTCCGGCTCGGTAACAGGCTCGACAGCTGCTTCGTGCTCAAGCTCAGTCTGAATAGCCTTCTCGGCCACACGTTCCTTCTCCTGCGCACGCTGCTGCGCGGCGGCCTCGGCGTTGCGATAGGCGCGCTCCAGCAGAGCTTCCTGCGAGTTGAAGGGTTTCTCGCCCTCTGCGCGCTTCACGGGAACCCAGGTGCCGTCACTTGTCAGGCTGCGGGCTTTCACGTTGTCCCGCAGCTGCATGCCCATGTAATCGTGTACCAGGGTGCGGCAGGTGGGGTCGAGCACGGGGAAGGCGATCTCCACGCGGTGCTCGGTGTTGCGTGTCATCATGTCGGCCGAGCTCAGGTAAATCATGTCCGAGTCCACGCCAAAGGCGTAAACACGGGCGTGCTCCAAAAAGCGTCCGACGATGGAGCGGACATGCACGTTCTCGGTCTTGCCCGGAACGCCGGGCTTGAGGCACGAGATGCCGCGGATGATCATGTCCACGCGGACTCCAGCGCACGATGCCTCGGCGATCTTATCGATGACCTCGCGGTCGGTGAGGGAGTTGAGCTTAAAGAACACGCGGGCGGGCTCACCGGCAAGGGCGCGCTGGATCTCGCGGTCCAGCCCGCGCATGATAAGAGGCTTCAACCCGACGGGCGCCACGCCCAGGAAGCGGTAGTCGCCGCGCAGATTGCCCAGCGACAGGTTGCGAAAGAACAGATTGGCGTCTTCACCGATGCCGGGGTGGGCGGTCATGAGCATAAAGTCACTGTAGAGCTTGGCCGTCTTCTCGTTAAAGTTGCCGGTGCCCAAAAGCGTCAGGCGGGTAAGCGCCATGCCCTCGCGATAGGTGAGCTGGCAGATCTTGGAGTGGCACTTAAAGCCCTCAGAGCCGTAGATGACGGTGCAGCCTGCCTCTTCCAGACGCTCGGCCCACTCGATGTTGTTCTGCTCGTCAAAGCGCGCTCGGAGCTCCATGAGCACTGTGACCTCTTTGCCGTTCTCGGCGGCATCGATCAGCGACTCGCATAGGCGGCTCTGCTTGGCCACGCGGTAGAGCGTGATGCGCAACGAGATGCACTCGGGGTCATAGGCGGCCTCGTGCACCAGGTCCAAAAACGGGTTCATGGCCTCATAGGGATAAAAGAGCAGCTTGTCGTGCTGCAGCACCTGCTCGCGGATGGAGCAGGTCATGTCGATGGTGGGGTTGGGCTGCGGCTTAAACGGCGTAAAGAGCAGCTCGTTGCGCAGGTGCTCGGGAATCTTGCCCTCAATGCCAAAGACGTAGCCCAGGTCGAGCGGGATATCGCAGGTAAAGACCGAGCGGCGCGAAAGCTCGAGCGCCTTGCGGATGGTCTTGAGCGTCGTCTTCTCGAGCGACCCCGAGACCGCGAGCACTACCGGCTGCAGGCGCAGGCGCTTCTTGAGGATGCGCTTCATGTGCTGGCGGTAGTCCTCTTCCTCTTCGACGCCCTCGCCGTCCGGATCGATGTCGGCGTTGCGGGTGACTCGGATGAGCGCGCGGTCGAGTGGCTTATAGGAGCCAAAGCAGCTGTCCAGGCAGGCGAGGATGACGTCCTCGAGCAGAATGTAGGAGTAGGTACCCGTGGGCGAGGGAATCTCGACCACGCGGTTCATCGAGGCGGGAATCTCGATGAGGCCCAGCAGGCTTTCCTCGTCGGTGACGCCGTCCAGGCCGCAAGCTAGGTAGAGCGCGCCGTTACGTAGGTTGGGGAAGGGGTGGCGCGGGTCGATCACCAACGGCGAGATGACCGGCGACACGTAGGCCTGGAAGAAACGGGTGACAAAGGTGCGCTCCTCGGGTGTAAGCGAATCGACGCATGCGCGGTGAACGCCCAGGGCGTCCAGCTTGCCCTCGATGCTCTTGAAGATGGACTCCCAACGGTCGAGGAGCCCGGGCAGTTCTGCCACGACGGCTTCGACCTGCTCAGAGGCAGTCATATTGCTCTTGTTATCGACGGGTTGTTTTTTGAGCTCGGCAAGGTCGGACAGACCGCCTACGCGGACCATAAGGAACTCGTCGAGGTTGGACTCGAAGATCGAGACGAATTTAAGGCGCTCGAACAGCGGCACGGACTCATCGAAGGCTTCGTCGAGTACGCGGTTGTCAAAGCGTAGCCAGCTGAGCTCTCGGTTTTGCGTGTACGAGAAGTCACGCGGCGGTTTGCGCAGCTTAGCGGCGGCTTGCTTCTTTTCGATTTTGCTCGGCATATGCATCTGTCCGTTCAGTCCCCACAGGGGACGGTAGCCTAACACCATTCACTATTGTCTCAATTTAGTCGACCTATGGCACGGATGTATCGCGTGAACGGTATCTTTACTTACTTCTTACGCTGACAAGCCATAGAGCTGACGCCCGTCGCATTGTGAAAAGCGGTCTATATCCTCACTCAACTGGTGAGTATGTGTGAATAAGAATGATAGGTAGCTGAATATCATCGAATACAGACAGAAACACGAACAAGCGTCATTAATATACATAAAACTGTTTTAGCTATGCAATTCTTAATCGAAGGATTAGAGCTGTAATTGCGGATGATTTTTGAGAAAAAAGAGCGTTTACCTTAGAAAATTTACTTTAGAACGCCGAAGTGCATCATGGGGGAATCGCATTCGATATACCGTTCATCGAACTTTGTTGACCGTTCGGGGGCGAGGTGGAATTGCGGGTGGAATTTGGATATAACTAGAGCTGTCAGCAAGCAGCGCCCGCTACGGAAGGGCGCTGAGAGATTCGGCCGAAAGGCCCGAAAGAAAGGTAGGAGGCCATGACGAAAGGTCTGCACGTGCCTTCCGAGATCGGCAAGCTCAGGAAGGTCTGCCTGCACCGTCCCGGCGACGAGCTCCTCAACCTGCCGCCCGACGAGCTCGAGCGACTCCTGTTCGACGACGTCCCGTTCCTGGAGGTCGCGCAGCAGGAGCACGACACCTTCGCCCAGATCCTGAGGGACCAGGGCGTGGAGGTGCTCTACCTGGAGAACCTCGTCGCCGAGGTGTTCGACCAGGTCCCCGGCGCCCGCGCCGAGTTCACCGACCAGTACATCTCCGAGGCCGGCATCCGCGGCCAGCACATGCCGCAGACCGTCCGCGAGAAGCTGGACTCCATCGAGGACAACCTCGAGTTCGTCAAGAAGACCATGGCCGGCATGACCAAGTCCGAGATCGAGATGCCCCTCACGGCCTCCACGACCCTCGACTCCCTGGTCAACTCCGAGTCCGAGTCCGACCTGATCATCGACCCGATGCCCAACCTCTACTTCACCCGCGACCCGTTCGCGGTGATCGGCGAGGGCGTCAACCTCAACCGCATGTACTCGGTCACCCGCAACCGCGAGACCCTGTACGGCAAGTACATCTTCAAGTACCACCCCGACTACAAGGACGTCTCGCTGTACTTCCGCCGCGACTGCCAGTTCCACACCGAGGGCGGCGACGTGCTGAACATCAACGAGAAGACCCTCGCCGTCGGCATCTCCCAGCGCACCCAGGCCGCCGCGATCGACGTCATGGCCCAGAACATCTTCTGGAACTCCGACTCCAAGGTCGAGCGCATCCTGGCCTTCGACATCCCGGTCTCGCGCGCCTTCATGCACCTCGACACGGTCTTCACCCAGATCGACGTCGATAAGTTCACGATCCACCCCGCCATCATGGGCACCCTGCGCGTCTACGAGCTGACCGCCGGCAAGAACCCGGGCGACGTGAACATCCGCCTGATCGAGGACACCCTCGAGCACGTCCTGGAGGACGCCACCGGCGTCGACCAGGTCAAGCTGATCCCCTGCGGCGGCGGCGACCCGATCGCGGCCTCCCGCGAGCAGTGGAACGACGGCTCCAACACCCTGTGCGTCGAGCCCGGCAAGATCTGCGTCTACGCCCGCAACACCGTCACCAACGACGTGCTGTACAAGGAGGGCCTGGACCTTCTCGTCGTGCCCTCCGCCGAGCTCTCCCGCGGCCGCGGCGGCCCGCGCTGCATGAGCATGCCCTTCTGGCGCGAGGACCTCTAAGGTCTTCAAGGACCCGAACAGGTCATAATACATACATCTAGCTGGCATTAGATGTCTCCCATTGGGGCGGTGCGGGTTTTCGCACCGCCCCAATCTTGTATGAGAAACGTCAGCACGATCGGATGACTGCTTTTGTAAGGAGCCTGGCCATGGATATAAAGACAATCGGCGTTGAGGACTGGCTCAACGTTTGGGAGAAGAGTGCCACGTGTGACATCGCCCAGTCGACGATCCCCTTGCTTACCATGGGCGAGCTGCGCGCGCTCGACGAACAGGACGGCGCCACGCTCTACGAGCGTCTGGACCGCGAGAAGATGAACTGCGGCTGGATCGAGGACTCGCCCGTTTTTAGGCCGAGGTCGCCAAGCTCTACCGTCGCGAGGTCAATCCCGATCACATTCTGCAGACCAACGGCTGCACGGGTGCGAACCTCAACGCCATCATGGCTGTGGTCGAGCCCGGCGACCACGTTATCGCCGAGTGGCCCACCGATGCGCCGCTCTGCGAGATTCCGCGCACGCTGGGCGCCGAGGTCGACTACTGGGAGCTTCGCGAGAAGCTCGGCTGGAGGCCCGATATCGAGGAACTCGAGCGCTTGGTGCGCCCCAACGCCAAGCTCATCTGCATCAACAACGCATCAAACCCCATCGGTACGGTGCTTGATGCTGATATGCTCGGCCAGATTGCCGAGATCGCCCGTTCGGTGGGCGCCTACGTGCTGTGCGACGAGGCGTATCTGCCGCTCGAAAACACCGAGTCCTTTATGTCGATGGTCGACGTGTACGAGAAAGCCATTGTCACCAACTCGTTGTCGAAGACCTATTCGACGCCTGCGGCCCGCGTGGGCTGGGTCGTGGCCGACGAAGAGGTGTCCAACCGCATTCGCACCTATCGCGATTACTCCATGATCTGCGGCGGCGTGTTCAATGACGCCCTGGCGACCTATGTGCTGGAGCACAAGGGCAAGATCCTCGAGCGCAACCGCAAGATCGTTTTTGACAACCGCGACATTGCGCAGGCTTGGATTGATACGCAGCGTCGTGTCTCCTGGACGGCCCCGCAGGGCGTGTCCACCTCGTTTATCCAGCTGGATATTCCCGAGGACGACGAGGAGTTCTGCAAGTGCCTGCTGGCAAAGAGGGGAGTGCTGCTAGTTCCCGGCAGCCGCTTTGAGCTCCCCTGCGGCGCGCGCCTGGGCTACTGCGCGAGCGAGGACGTTCTGCGCGAGGGCTTAAGGCTTTTAGGCGAGGCGCTGGCGGAGTTCGATCGCTAGGATCTCGACAGCTCTCAAAGCCGCTCAAATCTACCTACCTTTATCAATAACAGACCCGTTTTCCATGAGGGGGCGGGTCTGTTTTTCTATACCGAGAAGTCAAGTTGTTACAAATGGGGACGTAAAGCGAGCCGGTATCTGCTGGGCCTTATACTGAGCTTCCGGTGAACGGTACCAAGCATCTGGTAAACGGTAACTTGTTAATTAGGAAATGAATAGGACAAACTTAATTCTGAATAAAGTTGAAAATGGTTGAGACGCGGTATGAATCGCTAATTATATTCATAGATTTACTGGAAATATGCAATTTGAGGGTGGTTTTAGAAAGATTCGTTCCATTCGATTCTTGGATTGAAAACGCGTTTAAGCACGTAAATAAACTTTATTAAGACAAAGTGTGCCATGCGTGAAGTATATGTGTATGCCGTTCACCCCCTATATAAAACCGTTCGGGGGCAAGGTGGAAGTATGAGCTGATTTTGGATATAAATATGTCGTCAGCAATAACGCCTCACACGGAGGGGCGCTAACGAATCGGCCCTGACAAGGGCCCGAAAGAAAGGTAGGAGGCCATGACGAAAGGTCTGCACGTGCCTTCCGAGA
>CABVDE010000008.1 GCA_902496945.1 uncultured Collinsella sp. | reverse complement strand
CGTCATGCGAAACTGAAGAAGGGGGAGGCCTCGCGGCCTCCCCCTTTTTTGCGTTATATACACGTTGTGCTTTGGGACCTAGCTCCCCCGTATTCGCTCTTACTGTTTGGCTGTATTTTGAGTCCTTCTAGTGTATTTGAGCGATAATTACTCGCATTGGCGTTAGGGAGGGCTTGATGTTTACCGTATTTGTCTTGGGCAATATTGCTTCGGGTAAGTCGACTGCCTGCCGCTATCTCGAATCTCGTGGCGCTATGCTTATCGATCTGGATGAGCTTGCAAAATCACTGTATGTGCCGGGCTCTGATATCGTCAATGCTCTCGCGGATGAATTCGGTTGGGATATTTTAGACGAGGAGGGTGGTATTCGCCGAAGCGTTCTCGCTTCTCGAGCTTTCGCTTCTCCTGATTCGGTCGCACGGCTCAATGGTATTGTACATCCCGTTCTCGTTGAACAACTTTCGCTTAGGATTCTCGATCCAGTTTGTTGTACGGTTTCATCTCCCCGTTATCCCTTTGCGGTGGTCGAGGTTTCTGCTCCGACTGGTTTTGAGGATGCATTTGGCTTGGCTGATGAAATTCTGGTCATAAGCGCCCCTTTGTCAGTTCGTCGCGAGCGCGCTGTTCAACGTGGCATGGAGCCATCTGATTTTGATGCCCGCTCTGCTTGCCAGCCCGATGAGTCTACGCTGTGCAATCTCGCTACAACGGTGATTGATAATGCTGCGGGCGATAATTTGCTCTTTGAGCAGCTTGACTCATGGCTTGCATGCCATAGGTTTATACACACTGCGGATAAGGAGGATGCCGATGCCTAAGATTCGTTTCTTTGCGTGGTATCGCCTTATACCGCTGGCTGCCGTTTTGGCCTTCGGCCTTATCTCGCTCGTTTACTCGTGTGCTCCTGCCGCCTTCTTCAAGCCGCTGTATCCGATTGACTACGAGGCGTATGTAAAGCAATCCAGTATTTCGCATAATCTGGATCCGTATCTGGTGTGCGCTATCATTAAGTCGGAATCGAATTGGGATCCCGAGGCCGAGTCGAATCAGGGCGCTCAGGGGTTGATGCAGCTGATGCCCGAGACTGCCCAGGATATGATTGCCAAGGGCCTTGTCGACGGTGGCGAGTATTCGGCCGACAACCTTAACGATCCGGCTACGAATATCGAGTTTGGCTGCGCATACCTCTCGTATCTTCTAACCTATTTCAACGGGTCGACGGATAGCGCTATTGCTGCATACAATGCTGGAATGGGCAATGTCGACGGATGGGCGCAGCAGAACACGTCACTCCATAATGCGATTACCTTCCCTGAAACTCAGGCTTATCTGATTCGTGTCAATAATGCCTGGGTTCGCTATAAGACTCTCTATCCTGATCGATTCGTATAGGACTATGCTTGCCGCCTGCGTATACTGCAGATATATGAGTTAGGAGTATCCATGGCGGATTTTGAAGTTGAGCGTGTTGGCGGAGAGCTCAAACGTTTTGGCGTTGAGGGCTCTGAGGTGCCATTTAAGGTTGTATCTCCTTATCAGCCTGCAGGTTCTCAGCCCAAGGCGATTGAGTCGCTTGTACAGGGCGTGAGGGACGGAGATCGCTATCAGGTTTTGCTTGGCGTGACTGGTTCTGGCAAGACCTTTACGATGGCGAAAACCATTGAGGCCTTGGGTAAGCCGACGCTGGTCATGGCTCCCAACAAGACGCTCGCCGCTCAGCTTGCGAGCGAGCTCAAAGAGTTCTTTCCCAACAACGCTGTGGTCTACTTCGTCTCGTACTACGACTACTATCAGCCCGAGGCGTATGTGCCGCAAAGCGATACATATATCGAGAAAGACTCCTCGATTAACGAAGAGGTCGAGATGCTGCGCCATCAGGCGACCGCGTCACTGCTCTCTCGACGCGATGTGATCGTTGTCGCATCGGTCTCGTGTATCTATGGCATTGGCTCTCCTGAGGACTATGCGGGTCTGGCTCCGAACGTCGACAAGAAGGTGCCGCTCGAGCGCGATGACTTTATCCATGCACTTATCGACATTCAATATGATCGCAATGACTATGACCTGGCACGCGGCACGTTCCGTGTGCGCGGTGATGTTGTCGACGTGTATCCGCCTTATGCCGAGCATCCGTTGCGGTTTGAGTTCTTTGGCGACGAGGTCGAGCTGATTGCCGAGATCGATGAGGTTACCGGTGAGATGCTTCGTGAGTATGAGGCCATCCCCGTATGGCCGGCATCGCACTACGTGACCGAGAAGCCGAAGGTCAAGGCGGCTCTGAAATCGATCAGCGAAGAGTGTGAGAAGCGCGTAGCTGAGCTCAAGGCGACCGACAAGTTGCTCGAGGCGCAACGTCTGCAGCAGCGCACCGATTATGATCTTGAGATGCTCGAGACGATGGGCTTTTGCAACGGCATCGAGAACTATTCTCGTCATCTGGACGGGCGCAAGCCGGGCGAACCGCCGTTTACCCTAATCGATTACTTTCCCAAGGATATGCTCTGCATCATCGATGAGAGCCATGTGACGGTGCCGCAGATTCGCGGCATGCACGAAGGTGACCGCTCGCGTAAGGTGACGCTGGTGGAGCACGGTTTTCGCCTGCCCTCGGCGCTCGATAACCGCCCACTTCGCTTTGATGAGTTTGAGGCAAGGATACCCCAGTTTATCTATGTTTCGGCCACACCGGGTGACTACGAGTTGCGGGTGAGCCAAAACGACGTGGAGCAGATTATTCGTCCGACCGGCCTGCTCGACCCCAAGATTGACGTGCGTCCAGTTCGCGGCCAGATTGACGATCTTGAGGACGAGATCCGCGAGCGCGTTGCCCGCAAGGAGCGCGTGCTGGTGACCACGTTGACCAAGCGCATGGCCGAGGACCTGACCGACCATCTACTCGACGCCGGCATTAAGGTCAACTACATGCACTCTGATACGGCGACAATGGACCGTGTCGAGATCCTGCGAACGCTGCGCGAGGGCAAGATCGATGTTCTCGTTGGCATCAATCTGCTCCGTGAAGGTCTGGACCTTCCCGAGGTCTCGCTGGTGGCAATTCTCGATGCCGATAAGGAAGGCTTCTTGCGAAACCGCCGTTCGCTCATTCAGACGATTGGCCGTGCCGCCCGTAATGCCGATGGTGAAGTCATCATGTATGCGGACGTTGTGACCGATTCGATGAAAGAGGCCATCGAGGAGACACAACGTCGCCGCGAGATTCAGATGGCTTATAACGAAGAGCATGGTATTGTGCCCAAGACAGTGCGCAAAGCCATCAACGACATCTCAAGTTTTATTGCCGAGGCCGAAAAAAACGTGGGTTCCAAGGGGCGCTCGAGGGGCGACTCTCTGGGTCATGGCGCATTCTATACGCCCGATGAGTCGGGCGAGGGCGGCGTGCCGGAAACGGTGGCGCCCGAGCAGACACTTGCGGAGCGGTTGGAGGAACTGCCGCATGACGAGCTTGTGCGGATCGTCGAAACCATGGAAGAGGATATGCGCAACGCCTCCGCCGCCATGGACTTTGAGGAAGCCGCCCGCCTGCGAGATGCGGTCGTTCAGATTCGGGCGATGCTCGAGGGCGCATCTGAGGATGAGACGATCGAACGTTTGCGTTCGCAGGCCCGCAAGGGTTCCACCTTCGCCTCGGGCAGAAAACGCCAAGGCGCGCGGTATAAGAAATAGCGAACAGGCCCCGAGTTCCCTGTGGAGCTCGGGGCCTGTGCCTTTTGGGTGCTAGAGATCTGCGATCAGGGCTTCGGCGCAACGAATGCCGTCGGTGGCTGCGCTCATGATGCCGCCGGCATACCCGGCTCCCTCACCGCAAGGGTAGAGGCCTGGGGTCGATACGGAGTGGCACGTTCGGTCTCGGGTGACGGTGACAGGCGAGCTCGAACGCGTCTCCACGCCGGTGAGGACGGCATCGGGGCGGTCGTAGCCGCGCAGCTTCCTGCCGAGCAGGGGAAGTCCCAGGCGGAGCGAGTCGACGATATGATGCGGAAGGGCGTCATCGATCGCCGTCCAGGTCACGCCAAGTGGATAGGTGGGCTTCACCTTTCCGGGTGCCGTGCTGGCGCGTCCCGCAAGGAAATCTCCGACGAGTTGTGCCGGTGCATTCCAGTTGGAACCGCCCAGACGATAGGCGGCCGCCTCGCAAGTTCGCTGGAGCTCAATGCCTGCAAGCGGATCATCGCCGGGAAGGTCGTCGGGCGTTACATTGACGAGTAAGGCGGCATTTGCGTTGCGCCCGTCGCGGGCATTGAGGCTGGCGCCGTTGACACATAGATGGCGTTGTTCGGAAGAAGCCGCGACAACCTGTCCGCCGGGGCACATGCAAAACGAGAACACGCTGCGGCCGTTGGGAAGATGGGCAACAAGCTTGTAGGGGGCTGCCCCGAGCGCCGGATGTCCCGCCGAAGGGCCATATTGCGCTCGGTCGATGTCGTGCTGCGGATGTTCGATGCGAACACCCATGGCAAAGGTCTTTTGCGCGAGGGTTACACCATGGTCCTTGAGGAGTTCGAATACATCGCGGGCGGAGTGGCCGCAGGCGAGGATGAGATGCTTTGAGGCGATTTGCTCACTCGTGGCATGTTGATACGACTGGATTTCGATGCCGGCGACGGCGCCAGACGCGTCGATGCGAATGTCGACGAGCTTTGTTCTATAGCGGACAACGCCTCCGAGCTGCTCGATGCGCTGGGAAATAGTGGTAACAACCGCGGGAAGGATGTCGGAGCCAATGTGCGGCTTGGCATCCCACAGAATGTCGCGGGGCGCACCCGCCTCGACAAAGGTTTCGAGGATAAGGCGATGGGCGGGATTTTTGGTTCCCGTATTGAGCTTGCCATCCGAGAAGGTCCCCGCGCCGCCCAGACCAAACTGGATATTGCTCTCGGGGTCGAGGATGCGCTCCTTTAGAAAGAGGTCGATCGCCTGCGAGCGGCGAAGTGCCGGGTCGCCGCGCTCGATGAGCAAGGGCTTAAGACCTGCTTCGGCGAGCGTAAGCGCAGCGAAAAGGCCGGCGCATCCGGCGCCGACAACGACAGGGCGTTCTTGAGGTGCGTCGGAGACGGGGGAGGGGAATGAGGGCTCATCGTCATCTATCGCGCGTACGCGCGAGCGGTCACGCTCGGCAACACTGTCGACCGCTTCTCGCTCGAGGTGGGGACTAGTCAGCTCAACACGAAAACTCAGGATAAAATGGACGTCTCGTTTTTTGCGAGCGTCGATTGACTTGCGGTGGAGCTCGATGGACTTGATCTCGGAGTCCTTGCAGCGTAGGACGCGCTTGGCGACTCGCTTGCCAACAATGAGGCAAGCTTGTTCATCGCCGGCTTCATCGAGCGACGCATTGACTTGGGTGATTTCGATCATCGAGGTCTCCTTAGAGGCAAGAAAGAGGCCGCCCGGTGTCCCAGACGGCCCGAATGCGTTTTTGATTATAGACTGCGCGGCTACAGGCTGCTTGCAGCACGAATGCCCGAGATCCAGGCCCACGCAAGGTTGAAGCCGCCGCAGTCGGCGTCGATATCGAGTGCTTCGCCGCAGATGCAGAGTGGGGCGCCGGTCACATTGTTCACGCAAAGGCTGGGTGCCGAAACGTTCTCGATGGGTACACCGCCGCTGGTGACCTGCGCCGAACGTTCCTCGGCCGTTCCCTCGACGAGCAACTTGAAGTGCTTGAGGATCGAGACCAGATGGATGGCATCGTTGGAGCTCGGATGGCACTGCTCAAACGCTGTGCAGACGACGCGGGAGAGTTGCGGGGCGATCATGCCGTCGAGCCAACGGGAATCGCGGGGCGAAAAGCCGCCGAGCAGCTCAACGCGTCGGTTGAGTATATTGAGCAACTCGTCTTTGGAGAGGTCGGGGAAGAAATCAAGGAGGATCGTATCGCCGTGCTGGATACGGCGGGAGAGGTTGAAGACAGCGACGCCCGAGATGCCGAAAGTCCGGAACAGCACCTCGCCGTCTTCGTGCCAGAGCTCCTCATGATTGCGGGTGAGCGTCAAGCGGGCACGGACGCGCAGGCCATCCAACGTCTTGAGTGCCGCCCGATCGCCAACGACCGTTGCCGATACGGGGCAGAGGATGGGACGCAGCGAAGTGAGGGAGAGGCGAAACGTATCGGCGATACCGGTGGGGTTGCCGCCCGTAGCGATAATTACGGCATGTGCCTGCAGGGCCTCGTTCTTGCGAGGGACATCGGCGAGCGCTTTCCGAAGCGAGCGGAGCTCCGATTTTCGGTCATCGTACTTTTTTGCCTTGAGCGCCCGCGCTGGACGGTCTATTTGGAGTGCCCAGCCTTCGGAAGCTTTGTGCGCCGAGGCAACGTTGGCTCCGCAGATTAAGGTGATACCTAGGCGGTCGCAAACGTTGAGAAGCGCGTCGCGCACCGATTCGGCGCGAAGGGAGCGCGGGTACAGCCGGCCTTCCTCGGAGGTTGTCATGATGCCCAGCGAGGAGAAGAACCCCATAAGCTCTTGTTCGGGCTGGGGGCCCATAACGGATTCGACGAATGCGGGGTGGTTATACCGCTGTGGATCAATCGATTCGTTGGAGAGGTTGCAGCGGCCGTTGCCGGTCGCAAGGAGCTTAAGGCCGCAGGCGACATCGCGCTCAACGATGCAGACGCTTTTGCCAGCGCGTGCGGCCGTAATGGCGGCGGCGAGGCCTGAAGCCCCGCCGCCGATTACCAGGACGTCATAGAAGGCGCTCGTGTTCACTTAGGCCTCGTCGGTCTCGTGCAGGGTAATAGCCTCGACGGCAGAGACTGCCTTGGGCAACATGCCATCGGGCAGTGCGGTCTCGACCTCGCCCTTATCGCAGGCCTCGGCGAGTGCCGGGTTAATGGGAAGCTTGCCCAAGATGTCGAGGTTATAGCGCTCTGCGACCTCGGGGAGCTTGCTCTTGCCAAAGACCTCGATCTTCTTGCCGCAGTCGGGGCACTCAATATAGCTCATGTTCTCGACAATGCCCAGAATGGGGACGTTCATCTTCTCGGCCATGTTGACCGCCTTGGCGACGATCATCGAGACCAGATCCTGCGGGCTCGTGACGATGACGATGCCGTCGACGGGCAGCGACTGGAAGACGGTGAGGGCGACGTCGCCCGTTCCCGGAGGCATGTCGACCAGCAGGTAGTCGATGGGGCCCCACGAGGTCTCACTCCAGAACTGCCTGATGGCACCCGCGATAACCGGACCGCGCCAAAGAACGGGGTCAGTCTCGTTTTGGAGCAGCAGGTTGGAGCTCATGACCTTGACGCCGTGCTCGGAGATTTCGGGCAGCATAAGGTTGCCGAGGGCATGGACATGACGTCCGCTCATGCCGAACATCCTGGGGATGGAGGGGCCGGTGATGTCGGCATCGAGGACGCCGACCTTATGGCCGTGACGGGCAAGTTCGGTGGCGATGGCGCCGGTGACGAATGACTTGCCGACGCCGCCCTTGCCGGAAAGCACGGCGATGACGCGCTTGACCTCGGACAGCGTGTTCTCCTCAAATTGCGACGGCGACGTTTGTCCGCCGGCGGCCTGTGCGTGCTCGCAACCCATGTTTGACTCCTTTGTATATGTTGGGACCGGAACCCCGCGATGTGACACGAGCGTCATTGTACCCTCGTTTGCGAGCGGGAGTCATTTGCGATGCGTTTGGGCCGAGCGTGCTTGCAATACGATGGTCGCAAGCGAATGGGCGGGCTTACTGAACTTTGCTGGTGAACTCGAGGTATTGTATGCACTGCAGCTTGTCGATTGTCGAGACGTAGGGGCTGTCTTCAGATTCCAAGTCGTAGCGCAGCCCGTCGGCACCGAGATAGCCGGCGACATTAATGGCGGGCACATCTGACCTTGTTGCAAGCAGGGCCTTTTGATAGTCGGTGAGCGGGGCGCCAATCGTATTAAGGGTTATGGCTGCAATCTCGTTTGCCCCGACAGTATCGTAGACGTTGAGCTCGGTATTGCCGGCGATTTCATAGTTAGCCCAGACGAAATACGTCGACTGATAAATACGGAAAGCGTGGCTTGCCGTATCTTCCTGAGGGTACAGCTCGTCGTTGAGAGCCGTTGCAGCGCTGGGCTGATGGTCGCCAAAAAAGACAAGAACAACCGGTCTGCCGATATTGCGGAGCTCGTTGATAAAGTACTCGAGGTCCCGGTCGGATGCGTTGATGCAGGTGAGATAGGTGTTGAGCGCGCTATTGGCGCCCTCGCTGGCTCCCTCGACCCAATAGTTTGTCAACTCTTCGGCGGGAACGGTGCCATAGTCGTAGCCGCCGTGGTTTTGCATCGTGACGTCAAAGATGAACTGCGGGGCTTCGTCGGTTCTGAGCAGGTCGAGTATCTTGTCGTAGGTGGCGTAGTCGCATACGCCGGCATGGTAATAGGGCGCACCTTCGAAATCGTCGATCGAGAGAAAGTCTCCAAAGCCCAGCTGCTGATAGATTTTATCTCGATGGTAGTTGACGGGGTTTTGGGGGTGCATGGCGGTGGCGGTGTATCCAAGCTCTTTAAGGTCCTTTGCCAGGCTGCTGACGCTATTCATCTGATACAACTGATAGGGGATTTTGCCTAATCCGACAAATGCCGTTGTCGCTCCGGTCAAAAATTCGAATTCGGAGTTTGCCGTTCCGCCACCGGCGACTGAGGCGAGCATGGTGCCGCGAACAAGTGTGTCGGGAAGCGAGTTATAGAATGCGGGGCCGGTGTACCCGGCCGCCTGGAGCTGCTCAAAGCACGAAAGGTCGCTAAAACTCTCGTTCATGACGGCAACAATCGCCGGCTTGATTTCATTGAACTGGGCAACGGCCGCGGCACGCTGCTCGCTCGAGCCATACGTGCTGTCGTAGGCAGCGGTGAGCTCCTGCTCGATGCCTTGCGCATCATCGGGCGTATAGCCTTCAGGCTTCTCAATGGGCAACTCGTTGACCATTTCGGTGAACGAAGTGATAAAGCCTTGAGACGCATACGTGGTGATGGGCTGCCAACGGTCAAATCCAAAATCCAGCGCCTGCTCCAAGTCGATGCTGGAAAAGCCCGAGAGCCCCGCAGCGGCCACGAGCAGAAAAGCGCAGAGGTTAGCGGCGATTGCGGGGAAGACATGGGTGGGCGTACGGAGCTTTCGCGGTCGGATAAGCGAAAGAAGCCCTAGGGAAATCTCCAGCAGGGCGAGAGAGGTTACGATTCCGGCGGTAAAGGTAAACTCGTATCCCTCGCTCACTTCCATTGCGGTGCCAAGGGCCAAGATATCGCTTGGCAGGATGGCTTCGCCTTTAAACGTTATGACGAAGTGCTCGGCAATGCCAAGGATGCAACAGACGACGGGCACGAGGGCCATGACGCCTCCATGACGCTGTCCCAGCAAATAAAGGGAGAGCAGAACCGTCGCGAGCAGCCCGACGGAAAACCCGAATGAGTTGGCGGGAATGCGATAGAACGTTTCGTTGCAGGCAATTTCGAGTGAAACGAACGAGAGCGCCGAAACAGCGGCGATGACAAGGATGTCACGGCAAATGCAGGCAACTGTTCCCGTCGCAAGATCGGTTTGGTCGATTAGCCCCGAAACCAAGGGCTCGACAAGAAGTATGACGACGGCAGCACCGAGCGCCGAATAAGAAAGGACCCATAGGGAACTGTCCTCATTTACGAGCAATTGATTCGTAATCCATGCAGCTACCACGCCGAGCGGGATGAGGAGAGTCGCGCACCAAAAGACGCGGGCAATGGGTGGCTTTTCGTTGCGTTTGATTGAAAAATACACGCGCACGATGACGGCGGCTACGATAAGGACGGCGATGAATATGGGCAGATTGGCCATGTCGCTCGAAGTGATTTCAAGGGGGATATCTTCGGTCACGGACGTTCCTCTGTTACAGCAAATTAAGTTCAGTATTAGATTACTGTAACCTTTCCACGGCATTTCGAGAAACAAAGCGCCCGATACGCAAAGCTAAAGGTCTGCGAATCTTGTATTACGAACATCTGTGCGCGTCGAGTGCGCTAAACTCATCGAAGTGTGATTTTGAAGTTATAGGAGGCAAGGAGCTTCCATGTCTGATTCTTCTATCGTTATTCGCGGCGCTCGTGAGCACAACCTCCGTGATATCGATGTTTCCATTCCGCGTGACCAACTCGTGGTCATTACCGGTCTTTCTGGCTCGGGCAAGAGTTCGCTGGCATTCGACACTATCTATGCCGAGGGCCAGCGTCGATACGTCGAGAGCCTTTCGAGCTATGCGCGCCAGTTCTTGGGCCAGATGGATAAACCCGACTTGGATTCAATCGACGGCCTTTCGCCGGCTGTCTCAATTGATCAAAAGACGACATCCAAGAACCCGCGCTCGACGGTTGGCACCGTAACCGAGATTTATGACTATCTGCGCCTGCTGTTCGCTCGCGTGGGCACCCCGCACTGTCCCGAATGTGGCCGCGTCATTGAGCGCCAGACGACCGACCAGGTTGCCGACAAGGTTCTGGCGGCGGGGGAGGGCCGTCGCGCGTTTGTGCTGGCACCAGTGGTGCGCGGGCGAAAAGGCGAGTACACCAAGCTGTTTGCGGACCTTCGCGCCGAGGGCTTTAGCCGCGTGCGTGTCGACGGTGAAGTGCGCTCGCTCGACGATCCGATCGATCTGGACAAGAAGTTCAAGCACGATATCGAGGTCGTGGTCGATCGCATCGTGATCCGCGAGAACTCCCTGGGCCGTATCGCCGAGTCTGTTGAGCAGGCGACCGCGTTGGCTCACGGCAATGTAAACGTGTACATGCTGCCCGATCGTGATGCTCCCGAGGGGACTGAGGGCGAGCTGCTGGAGTATTCGTTGGCCTTGGCGTGCCCGGAGCATGGACACTCCATTGACGATCTTCAGCCGCGCGATTTTTCGTTCAACGCTCCCTATGGCGCATGCCCTGAGTGCGACGGCCTGGGCTTTAAGAAAACCGTTGATGCCGAGGCGCTGATCGAGGACCCCTCGAAGTCCATTGCCGACGGAGTCTTTGGTAGCCTGTTTGGCAATTCGAACTACTATCCGCAGATTTTTGCTGCGGTCTGCAAACACTTTAAGATGAGCGCCGATACGCCGTGGGAGGACTTGCCCCCTCGCGTACGCCGTGCATTCTTGGACGGCATGGGCGACACGAAGATCTCGGTCGACTACCAAAAGCTCGACGGACGCCGCAGCCAGTGGGATACCAAGTTTTCGGGCGTGCGCAACATCCTGTACGAACGCTATACCGAGACGACGAACGAGAACACCAAGGCGCGCCTTGAGAAGTACATTCGCGAGGAACCGTGCTCGAGTTGCCATGGCGCTCGTTTGCGCCCCGAGATGCTCGCCGTCACCGTGGGCGGCAAATCCATTTACGAGGTCTGCTGCCTCTCGTGTCGTGAGTCGCTCGAGTTGTTTGAGGGCTTGGAACTCACTGAGCGCCAACAGTTTATCGGCGGCCGTATCGTCAAGGAAATCTTGGAGCGCTTGCGCTTTCTGGTCGATGTCGGACTCGACTATCTGACACTTGATCGCGCCTCGGCGACGCTCTCTGGTGGCGAGGCACAGCGTATTCGCCTCGCCACACAGATCGGCGCGGGTCTCATGGGCGTGCTCTACATTCTGGACGAACCCTCGATCGGTCTCCACCAGCGTGACAACGAGCGTCTAATCAAGACGCTCGAGCGCCTGCGCGATATCGGCAATACCGTTATCGTCGTCGAGCACGACGAGGATACAATCCGTGCCGCCGACTACGTGATCGACATGGGACCCGGCGCGGGCGTCAACGGCGGACACGTAGTCGCCGCGGGAACGCCTGCCGATATCATGGCGTATCCTGAGTCGATGACGGGCGCTTATCTGACCGGAAAACGGATGATTCGGGTGCCTGATGAACGGCGCAAGCCCGGTCGCGGCTGCCTTAAAATAACGGGCGCTCGAGCCAACAACCTCAAAAACGTTACCGCCAAGATTGAGTTCGGCACGCTCACGGTCGTTACCGGCGTGTCGGGATCGGGCAAGAGCTCCCTGGTTACCGACACCATCGCGCCTGCCCTTACGAATGCCATTCATCGCTCGACGCGTCCTGTGGGCCCGTACAAAAAGCTCGAGGGTATCGAGTGCATCGATAAGGTGATCGACATTGACCAATCGCCGATCGGTCGCACGCCGCGTTCCAATCCCGCTACGTACATTGGCCTGTGGGATGACCTGCGCGCGCTATTTGCGAGCACGCCGGAGTCGAAGGCACGTGGCTACTCGCCGGGACGTTTTTCCTTTAACGTGAGCGGCGGGCGCTGTGAGGCGTGCAAGGGCGACGGACAAATCAAGATCGAGATGCACTTCCTTCCCGATATCTACGTTCCCTGCGAAGTCTGCGGCGGCAAGCGCTACAACCGCGAGACACTCGAGGTCACCTACCGTGGCAAGACCATCTCGGACGTGCTCGACATGAGCGTCACCGAGGCGCTGGCCTTCTTTGGAAATATCCCGCAGATTAAGCGCAAACTCCAGACGCTGTATGACGTGGGTCTGGGCTACGTGAGCTTGGGCCAGCCCGCCACGACGCTCTCGGGTGGCGAGGCGCAGCGTGTGAAGCTCGCCAAGGAGCTTCATCGTCGTCAGACGGGCAAGACGTTCTACATTTTGGACGAACCGACGACCGGTCTCCATTTTGAGGACGTCCGCCAGCTGCTCGATGTACTGCAACGCTTGGTCGATGCAGGCAACACAGTGTTGGTGATTGAGCACAACCTCGATGTCATCAAGGTTGCCGACCGCTTGATCGATATGGGTCCCGAGGGCGGCAATGGTGGCGGAACCGTGGTTGTTTCGGGCACACCGGAGCAGGTTGCGGACTGTCCGCAGAGCTACACGGGCAAGTTTTTGGCGCCGTTGCTCAAGCGCGACCGGGAGCGTCAGGCTCAACTTGATGCTCAATAAATAGGCGATTCAGTTTATGGGCGCCATCGACTCCTTGTGATTCGGTGGCGCTTGCTGTGTCGAAGTGACGTATGCGGCCGGATTGGACATATACTTAATCGTTATGTCTGAATGCGAGGGAAAGGATACGGCGTGGCAAAGGCTGTGAAGACGCCAAAAACCAATGCGATGCGCGAGCTGGAAGGCGCCGGCATTTCCTATGTTCTCCATACGTATGAAGACGATGGTGATGAGTCGGTGGGCCTGGGGGTCGCGATTTCGGAACAGCTTGGCGAGGAGCCTGGCCAAGGATTTAAGACCTTGGTCTGTGTGACGCCGTCCAACGACCATGTCGTGTGCTGCATCCCCGTTGCCGATGAGCTCGATCTAAAGTCCGCCGCACGTGCCGCGGGGGAGAAGTCCCTGGCCATGATGCATGTGAAGGATTTGCTTTCGGCGACTGGCTATGTTCGCGGTGGCTGCAGCCCGGTCGGCATGAAAAAACGCTACCGGACGCTCATTGATGAGACATGTGTCCTTTGGGATACCATTTTTATTTCGGGAGGCAAACGCGGTTATCAGCTTGAACTTGCGCCCGATGATTTAATTGCATTTTGCGGGGCGACGGTTGCCGCGATTACGAGAGAGGACTGAGTGATGCCGCAGGAAGAATTGAAGCGCGGAGCTCATTTTGCAAAAGAATCGGCATCTCAGACACCCTCATCCGAAGATTCTTCGTCGCGAGATGACGCTGACGACATGGGCTCGTCGGACTACTCCACGGTCGGTCGTTCCGCCGGTCTTATGACCATCCTGACCATCGTGTCCCGCGTCACCGGTTTTATCCGCACGTGGGCAATGGCTGCCGCTATCGGCATGTCGCTACTCTCGTCCTCCTATCAGGTCGCCAACAACCTCCCCAATATGCTCTACGAGCTCGTCATGGGCGGCATGCTCGTGACGGCGTTTTTGCCGGTGTATATGGGCGTGAGGCGCGAGCAGGGTCGCGAGGCTTCCAACGAGTATGTGGGTAACCTGCTTGGTATCTTGCTTTTGGTGCTGGGCGGTATCTCGTTGCTAGGGACCGTGTTCGCTCCGGGCTTTATCTGGACGCAGTCGTTTCTTTCGGGCGATGGCGGTAGCATGGATACCGCAGCGTTCATGTTCCGCTTCTTTGCTATCCAGATTCTGTTTTACGGCTTGGGCTCGGTGTTCTCGGGTGTCCTCAACGCGCACCGCGACTACTTCTGGTCGACGTTCGCCCCAGTCCTTAACAACGTCATCGTCATTGCAAGCTTTATGGGCTTTGCGCCCGTGTCCGCGCAGCTTGGCGAGCATGCCGGCATCATCTTGATCGCGGCCGGTACGACCCTTGGCGTCTTTGTTCAGATGGCATGTCAGATCTCCGCGCTTGGCAAGCATGGCGTGCATCCCCATATCCATATCGACATTAAGGATCCCGCGCTGCGCCAGACGATTGCGCTTGGTATCCCGACGCTGCTCGCCACGGTGTGCATGTTTGTCTCGACCTCCATCACCAATGCCGCTGCGCTGGTGGTTCAGCCCGAGACGGGTCCTTCCGTAATTGCCTATGCGCGCCTGTGGTACACGCTGCCCTATGCGCTGATTGCCGCCTCGCTCTCGACGGCACTCTATACCGAGCTCTCCCACGATGCGCAGGAGAAGGATTACGACAGCGTCCGCATGGGCATTTCGCGCGGTGTCGCCCAGATGCTCTTCTTCCTGATTCCGTTTGCGCTGTACCTGATCGTCTTTGCCCGTCCGCTCAACATGATTTATTGCGCCGGTAAGTTCGATGAATCCGGTGTGGCGCTGGTTTCTGAGTTCCTTATCTATCTGGCACTTTCCCTGCCACTCTACGGCGTGGTCGTGCTGATGCAGAAGAGCTTCTCGGCTCTGCTCGACATGAAGCCCTATAGCCGCTATTGCCTGTATTCCGCCATCGGTCAGGCCGGCTCGGTGCTGCTGTTTGGCGTGGTGCTGGGCTACGGAATGCCCGCGATCGCACTCTCGTATGTCGTCGACTACATGATTTTGGTCGGATGCTCGCTGTGGTGGCTGCGTCGTCGCCTGTATGGCCTTCAGGTCAAATCTATCCTGCACGGCGGCTTTTTTGGCCTCTTGCTTGGCGGCCTGGGCGCTGCCGCGGGTGCCGGCGTCATGTGGGCGCTTGAGTACTTTGTCGGGGCACTTGGCGGCTCGATTCTGATTACTCTTGGCTATGTTTGCCTTGCGGGTGTCGTCTCGCTTGCTGTTACCTTTGGCCTTGCCGTCGTCCTTAAGATGCCCGAGATCTCGGCGCTGCTTCGCCGCAAGTAGGTGCGCGTGGCCGGTCACGATAACATTCCAACGCTTGCCGAGCAGGTTTCGCGTGTTCCCACGCAGCCTGGCTGCTACCTTTGGAAAGATGCCAAGGGCGATGTCATCTATGTGGGTAAGGCGAAAAACCTGCGCGCCCGCATGCGCCAATACGTAACGCTGCAAGATGAGCGTCAAAAGATCCCGCTGATGATGCAGCTGGTGGCGAGCTTTGACTATATCGTGGTGGAGACCGAGCACGAGGCGTTGGTGCTCGAGCGCAATCTGATCGGTCAGTACCATCCGTACTTTAACGTCGACCTCAAGGACGATAAGAGCTATCCCTTTATCGCTATTACCAAGAGCGACCTCTTTCCTGCTATTAAATACACGCGCGAGCGCCATAAGTCCGGCACGCGCTATTTTGGTCCCTATACCGACAGCCGTGCGGCGCGCGAGACCATCGATACGCTACGCAAGGTTATCCCCATTTGCTCGGCATCCTGTGCGGAGTGGCGTCGTTGTCGCCGCATCGTTGAGTCCCGCAAGGGCGAGGAAGACATCGTCAATATGATTTGCGCGCAAAATGGGCGCCCCTGCTTTGACTACCATGTCGGGCGCGGCCCGGGTGCGTGTGTCGGCGCGATTTCCCCGGCTGACTATGCCAAGAACGTCAAGCGTGTCGAGCGCTTTTTGTCAGGCCATCGCAAGGATGTCGTCGATGAGCTGACGGCCGAGATGACGGAGGCGGCCGAAGCACTCGATTTTGAGCGTGCGGCACGCGTCAAGCGTCGTCTGGAGGTTATCAGAGGCCTGGACGATCGTCAGCAAGTCGTTTTTCCCTCCAGTGTCGATATCGATGTCATCGGTTTCTATCGCGAGGAGACCATCTCGGCCGCTTGCGTCTTCGTCGTTCGCGAGGGCCGAACAGTTCGCACCTGCGAGTTCATTCTCGACAAGGGTCTTGATGTTGACGAGAAAGAGCTCCAGTCGGGCTTTCTCAAGCGCTATTACGATGAGACGGCTGATATCCCAACTGAGGTCAACCTCTCGGTCGAGCTTGAGGACGCGGAGGCGCTGGGGGAGTGGCTTGCGGGCAAGCGTGAGCGTTCCTGCCATCTCCATAGGCCACAGCGTGGCGAAAAGCACCGTCTGCTCGATATGGCATCCAAAAATGCGCGCCATGCCCTCATGCGCTACATGATGCGAACGGGGTACGCCGACGACCGTACCAATCAAGCGCTCCTGGAGCTCGAAAGCGCGCTGGCGCTGCCGGCGCCGCCGATGCGTATCGAGTGCTTCGATATCTCGACGCTGCACGGAACCTTTACCGTCGCCTCTATGGTGGTGTTTACCAACGGGCACGCCGACAAGAGCCAGTACCGTCGTTTTAAAATTCAGGCCGAATTGGACGAGGCAAACGACTTCGTGTCGATGTCCGAGGTTCTGGGACGACGCTATGCTCCCGAGCGTATGACCGACGAGCGCTTTGGGTCGCGCCCCGATTTGCTCGTTGTCGATGGCGGTAAGCCGCAATTGACCGCTGCAATCAAGCAACTTGAGGCTCTTGGGCTCGATATACCAGTTTGTGGCTTGGCGAAGGCCGATGAGGAAGTTTTTGTGCCTTGGGACGAGACTCCCGTCGTGCTGCCGACCGGGTCTGCTTCGCTCTATCTAATTAAACAGGTGCGCGATGAGTCCCACCGATTTGCCATCACGTTCCATCGCGAATTGCGCGACAAGGCCATGACGGTTTCGGTGCTCGATGACGTTCCTGGCGTGGGACCCACCAGAAAACGTGCCATTATGCGCCATTTTGGTTCGATGAAGCGGTTGCGTGCGGCGAGCGAGCAAGAGATCGCCGGAGTTCGAGGTATTCCTGCCGATGTCGCCAAAGCGGTTCACGAGGCGCTCATTGCGTGGAATGCCGAGCGCTCCGAGGCGTCTGCAAAGCAATCCGAAAACTAAACACGCCCCTAAACAACTGATATACATGATTGCGTGATTTTCAATCATTTATTTCGCGGCGATTACCTGTCGGTTTCGGGTTTTATTAACGCTAAAACGTTTGACTGGCCATGGTGAACAACCCTGCTATCCTGCGGGTTGACGAAGACTGATATCTCACCTCGCCGATACATACTGTCTGGCGAATCGTTTGTCAACGAATTCGGTGAACGGTAGTAAATACCGTTCAAGCGTATGTATGTATCGGTCGCCGAGCGCGGCACCCAAGTTGGGTTTGTCGGTAGGTAAGGTATATATCGTCCGCAAGTTGCGCGGGGGCAAGTCTAGGTGCTCCCGGGTAAGATTCTCTATTGATAGGAGAAGACATGGCCATCATCAACAAGGGTATGTCCAGGCGTTCGTTCCTCGGCCTCACCGGCAGCGTCGCTGCTGTCGCCGGCCTTGGTCTCACCGGCTGCGGTGGCAGTTCCGATTCTGGCTCCGCTGCCAGCTCCACCGATTCCGCCAACCGTGGCGGCGGCGTGATCACCGCTGGTTCTGCTTACGCTCCGTCCAGCTTCGACCCCGCCAGCACCGGCTCCGCCGTGGGCCTGGGCGCTAACTGGCATGTCATCGAGGGCCTCTACGGCATCGATTACCACGACTACAGCACTTTCAACGAGCTCGCCACCGACGATCCTAAGTCCGTTGACGACACCACCTTCGAGGTCACCATCCGCAAGGGCGCCAAGTTCTCCGACGGCACCGAGGTCACCGCTGACGACGTCGTCGCCTCCTACACCGCCTGCGCTGCTTCCGCCACCTATGCTCCGTTCTTCCAGCCCTTCGAGTCCATCGAGGCCAAGGACGCCAGCACCGTGACGGTCAAGACCAAGGTCCCCAACTTCTCCCTGCTCAAGGATCGCCTGGCTATTATCCGTGTTACCCCGGCCAGCCAGTCTGAGGAGGATCGCGCCAAGCAGCCGATCGGCTCCGGCCCCTGGATGTACGACTCTATCTCCGATACCGAGATCACCCTGGTTCCCAACCCCGAGTACAACGGTGAGTATGCCGCCGAAGATAAGAAGATCCAGTACAGCATCCTGACCGACCCCACCGCTCGCGTCACCGCTCAGCAGGAAGGCTCCACGCTCGTCATGGAGCTCGTTACCGCTGACGCCGTCGACCAGCTCGAGAGCGCCGGCTGCAAGATCGACAACGTTCAGGGCTTCGGCACCCGCTTCATCATGTTCAACGTCGCCAAGGAGCCTTGGAACAACGTCAAGGTCCGTCAGGCCGTCATGTACGCGCTCGACACCGAGAAGATGATCAGCAACACCTTCGCCGGCCTTGCCACCGCTGCCAGCTGCTACCTGCCCAAGAGCTTCACCAACTATCACGAGGCTTCCACGGTGTACAAGACTGACGCCAAGAAGGCCAAGAAGCTCATCGAGGAGTCCGGCATTACCCCGGGTGCCATCACCCTGCGCACCACCGACAACGAGCAGATCAAGGGCATGGCCGCTCAGGTCAAGAACGACCTCGACGCCCTCGGCTTCGAGGTGACTATCCAGACCGATACCTCGCCGGCCACCTACGCTGCCATCGACGGCGGCGAGGCCTACGATATCCTCCTTGCCCCTGGCGATCCTTCCTGCTTCGGTGCCGATCCCGACCTGCTGCTCAACTGGTGGTACGGCGACAACGTCTGGATGCAGACCCGTTGCCCGTGGAAGGAGTCCGCTGAGTGGGAGAAGCTCCACGGTCTCATGGACGAGGCTCTTGCCGCCGAGGGCGACAAGCAGCAGAAGAAGTGGAACGAGTGCTTCGACATCATCGCCGATAACGCCGTTCTGTACCCCGTTGTCCACGTCAAGACCGTCTCCGCTTCCTGGGGCGATCCGTCCACTGCGCCCAACGGCGAGGCCCTCGATGGCTTCAAGGGCATCGGCACGACGAGCATGTCCTTCAGGGGCGTTGCGACCGTCAAGGCGTAAGACTCGCTTGAGTCTGTATGCAGGGCGTCGGTCGTAAGGCAGCGTCCTCATAGTTGAAACAAAGACCCGGGCGACCTCGATGTCGCTCGGGTCTTGTAATGAGTATCCGTACTCATATACCAGTTGGTCCTACCGACAAAAGAAAGGGGAGAGAACGTGAACAACTTTCTACGTTTGATTGGAAGGCGTCTCGTGGCGCTGCCGATCATGGCATTGGGCGTCACTGTCCTGGTGTTCTTCCTCATGTCGTTCTCCAAGACCGATCCCGCCTACACGGCGTTGGGTGACGGTGCCTCGCCCGAGGCGGTTGCCGAGTACCATGAGAAGTATGGTCTGGACGACCCCTGGCCCGTGCGCTACGTGCGCTACATGGGCGACCTGATCCATGGTGACATGGGCACCTATGGTGCTGCCCGCAACTCCGTTGCCAAGCGCATCTCCACGGCCCTGCCCGTCACGATGCAGCTGACCTTTATCGGTCTTGCCATCGGCGCGGTCGTCTCGTTTTTGCTCGGCGTCATCGCGGCGCTGTATCGTGATAAATGGCCGGACCAAGTGATCCGCGTCTTTTCCATCGCCGGCCTGGCAACCCCGTCGTTCTGGCTTGCCGTCCTGTTGATTCTGCTGTTCTCTTCCTACCTTAAGGTGCTCCCGGCATCTGGTGCCCTTCCGCACTTCACCACCAACCCGGCAGGTTATATGGCGCGTATGATCATGCCCGCCATCGCCCTTGCATTCCCGCTGACGGGCCAGATGACCCGTATCGTGCGTACCGCCATGGTCGAGGAGCTCGACAAGGACTATGTCCGCATGGCTCGTGGTGCCGGCGTTCCCGAGAAGGTCGTCGTCGGCATCAACGTTCTGCGCAACGCGCTGATCACCCCGGTCACCACCCTCGGTCTTAAGATCGGTTACCTCATGGGCGGCGCCGTCGTCATCGAGGTTATCTTCAACCTCCCCGGCATGGGTACTGCGATCCTGCAGGGCGTTCAGGGCAACGAGGCGAACCTGGTTCAGGGCGTCGTTATCGTCGTTGCTCTTGCCTTCATCATCATCAACATCGTGGTTGACATGCTCTACCTGCTCATCAACCCGCGCATCAGGACGGTGTAGATTATGGTAAAGATTCGAGAGAAGCAAACCGAGCAGCTCGAGAAAGCTGCCTCCAAGGGGCTCAAGCTCGGTGGCTGGAAGAAGATGACGCTGTCTTCTAAGATCGCCGCCGTCGTGCTGGTGCTGGTCGCTCTGACCGCAATCCTCGCTCCGGTGCTTGCCCCCTATAGCCCGGTCGAGATTTTCACTGCTCGCCAGGCTCCCGGTAACGGGTTTATCTTCGGTACCGACGATAAGGGCCGCGACATTCTGTCGCGTATGCTCTATGGTGGCCGTTACTCGCTGATCATCGGCTTTGGCGCTACCGCCATGGCCCTGGTCTGCGGCTCGGTCGTGGGCGCCCTCGCGGCAGTTTCGCGTAAGGCCGTCTCTGAGACGATCATGCGTATCCTGGACATCATCATGTCCATCCCGGGCATCGCCCTTGCCGCCGTGTTCGTCTCCATCCTGGGCAACTCCGTGCCGTCGATCATCTTCGCTATCGGTTTTATGTACACCCCGCAGATCGCCCGTATCGTGCGCGCCAACATTGTTTCCGAGTACGGCGAGGACTATGTCCGAGCGGTCATCGTTTCCGGCGCCAAGGCTCCGTGGATCCTGATCAGGCACGTTCTGCGTAACTGCATTGCCCCGATCATGGTCTTCACCGTCACCCTGGTCGCCGACGCCATCATCTTCGAGGCTTCGCTGACCTTTATCGGCGCTGGCATCCAGGAGCCCACCGCTACGTGGGGCAACATCCTCGCCGACGCCCGCGGTGGCGTGCTTGCCGGCCGTTGGTGGCAGGCACTGTTCCCGGGTCTGGCAATCATGATCACCTGCCTGGCGCTCAACATCCTCTCCGAGGGCATTACCGACGCCATGGCCGCTGCTCCCTCCGCCGCTCTGGATCCGACCGATTCCTCCAAGCGCCGCGAGGCCGACCTGCTGGTCTCCGACCCCGTTCGCGCCTACAAGGAGCAGGCCCAGTCCCTGTCCGCCCGTCTTGGCGCCCTGCGTGATGTCGAGCTCAAGCGTAACGACCGCCATGTGCCCGATGAATCCGTTGAGCCGATTCTTTCGGTCCGCGATTTCTGCATCCAGTTTGAGCACCACGGTGACATCAACGTCGTCGACCATGTCAACTTTGACGTCCGTCCTGGCCAGACCATGGGCCTGGTCGGTGAGTCTGGCTGCGGTAAGTCCATCACCACGCTGGCCATCATGGGCCTGACCGACGATGACGAGCACCTTTCCGGCGAGGTTCTCTGGGAGGGCCGTGACCTGCTCAAGATGAGCAAGAAGGAGTGGTTCGGCCTGCGCGGTACCGATATCGCCATGGTTTACCAGGACGCCCTGTCCTCGCTTAATCCCTCCATGCTCATTTCCGCCCAGATGAAGCAGCTCACCAAGCGCGGCGGCACCCGCAGCGCAGAGGAGCTCCTGGAGCTCGTGGGCCTCGACCCCAAGCGTACGCTCGAGAGCTATCCGCACGAGCTTTCCGGTGGTCAGCGTCAGCGCGTCCTGATCGCTATGGCCCTTACCCGCGACCCCAAGCTGGTTATCTGCGACGAGCCTACGACCGCCCTGGACGTTACCGTCCAGAAGCAGGTCATCAAGCTGCTCAACGATCTTCAGGCCAAGCTCGGCTTTGCCATGATCTTCGTTTCGCACGACCTGGCGCTGGTCGCCGAGGTCGCCCATAACATCACGGTTATGTACGCCGGTCAGGTCATCGAGCAGGCTCCCACCAAGGAGCTGCTCACCAACCCGATCCACGAGTACACCCGCGGTCTTCTGGGCTCCGTCCTGTCCATCGAAAGCGGTTCGGGCCGCCTGCACCAGGTTCCCGGTGCCGTTCCGAGCCCGCGCGATTTCCCCAAGGGCGATCGCTTCGCACCCCGCTCGAGCCATCCGCGCATTGGCCTGGACACCCGTCCGGTCTTCAAGCGCGTGCCCGGTACCGAGCACTTCTATTCCGAGCTCCCCGACGAGGTGCTCAAGGCAAATGGTTTGACCCCTCACGCGGAGGTGATGTAGATGAGCGAGACCGCAGTCAACGGCGTCGAGCCGATCATCTTCCTTGATGACGTCCACGTCACCTTTAGGACCCGTACCGGTTCGATTCTTCACCCCAACCTGGTTCACGCCGTCCAGGGTGTAACGATTAAGCTCATGCCCGGCCAGACGATCGGCATCGTCGGCGAGTCCGGTTGCGGCAAGTCCACCACCGCCAACGTTATGTGCGGCCTGCAGGCCCCCACGAGCGGCAAGGTCTACTTTAAGGGCAAGGACGTTACCAAGCGTACCGCCGAGGACCGTCGTCACATGGGCCGCGTCATCTCGGTCGTGTTCCAGAATCCGGCCACGGCGCTGAACCCCCGCATGGTCGTTCGCGAGCAGCTGCTCGATCCTATGCGCGTCCACAATCTGGGCACCGAGGCCGAGCAGGAGAAGCGCGTCAAGGAGCTCCTGGAGCTCACCGGTCTGCCCAGCTCTGCCGCCGAGGTTCTTCCCGGCCAGCTTTCGGGCGGCCAGCGCCAGCGCGTGGCAATCGCCCGCGCCTTGTCGCTGAACCCCGACGCCATCATCGCCGATGAGCCCACCTCGGCTCTGGACGTTTCGGTCCGCGCGCAGATCCTCAACCTGCTGACCGATCTTAAGAAGGAGCTCGGCCTGGCCATGGTGTTCATTAGCCATGACATCCAGACGGTTCGCTACATCTCTGACGACATCATCGTTATGAATGGCGGCAAGATTGTCGAGCAGGGCGAGGCCAAGCAGGTCTTCCAGAACCCGCAGGACCCCTACACCAAGATGCTGCTCGGCGCAGCGCCGTCGCTGCTTCATCCCAAGCTTGGCGAGTAAGTTCGCCTTCCCTCCCGTGCGCCCGGCTCACGTGCCGGGCGCACCTCCGTTGCGATTTCGAAAGGTTGGGTTCACGAGCCATGCCAAGTGCTCAGGAGCTACAACAGCAATTTGGTGGCTATCGGGGCGCCATGCCCCGTCCATCGGATTTCGATCTCTTTTGGAATGATCGTATGGCCGAGGCCGATGCCGTCGAGCTCGACTACGCGATCGAGGCGGCATCGGTCGCCGATGCCGCGACCTGTCAGTTTTTCGACCTCTGGTATACCGGCATGTGCGGCGCCCGTATACACGCGAAGTACCTCAAGCCGGTCTCGGATGAGCCCGTGCCGTTGGTGCTTCAGTTCCACGGCTATCCGGGTGCAAGCCGCAGCTGGTTCGAGCAGGCGTCGTTTGCGGGTATGGGCATGGCACTCATCGCCCTCGACTGCCCCGGCCAAGGAGGTCCCTCCGAGGACATTGGTGGATTTGAGGGCACGACGGTCGCGGGCCATATCGTCGCCGGTGTCGACGGCGACCCGGCCAACCTCTACTATGTCCGCTTGCACCAAGATATTCGCATTCTGTGCCGTATCGTCCGCGAGCTCGAGGGCATCGATCTTGCCCGTGTGTTTGTGAACGGCGCGTCGCAGGGCGGCGGTTTGGGCATTGCGACCTGTGCGCTTAACAGCGAGCTTATCAATCGCGCCGCCATCCTCTATCCCTTCCTGTCAGATTTCCGCCTGGTCTGGGATTTGGATGCCGACGATATTGCCTACGAGGGCTTGCGCTATTGGTCGCGTTGGTTTGACGAGGATTCGACTCGTATCGAGGAAGCCTACGCCAAGCTGGCGTACTTCGATTCCAAGAACTTCGCCCCCATGGTCAAGTGTCCCGTGCTGTTTGGCACGGGCACGGCGGACATCGTCTGTCCGCCGGCAACGCAGTTTGCAGTGTATAACAACCTGTCCTGCGAGAAGCGCCACGAGTTCTTTGAGGGCTTTGGTCACGAGGAGATTCAGGACTTTGACGATATGATCATTCCGTTTTTCTGCGAGGGAGGGGAGGCTCATGTCTAGGTGCGAGAGCAATGTCGGCGAGCTGATTGTCCCCGACCTTGTTGGGATTCCCGGAACGGTCTCGTCAAGGCTCGCTGGATATCGGGACTGGCACGGTGATGTTCAGGCAGATGTTTCTGATTTGGAGACATGTGCTTTGGATCTTGAGATTCAAGGCCTGGCCATTACGGCGATCGATTTCGCCAATCCGTATGCCCGCTATTCCGAGGTCTCCTTTGAGCTCGGTGGCGATGTAGTCCACGCCCGTTTGATCGAGCCTGCCGGTCGCGCCCGGGTATCCGAGCTTGCACCGCTGTGCCTGATGTTTCATGACGTTGACCGGCCCGTTCGCGGGTGGCATCACATGACGAGGTTTGCCGCCATGGGATATGCCGTCCTCGCGCTGGACGATGATGTGATTGGAATCGGCGACCTAGCGCAGGGGATTGCCTCGCCTGCTTTTGTCGAGCGCGTCCGCTGGGGTTGTGCGATGGCAAAGGTTGCGCGCGACCTTGACGGTATTGATTCCGATCGCATATTTGCGTGGGGCGAGGGCCTTGGCGGCGGCGTTGCGTTGGCGGTTTCCGCCCTGGACAAGCGGGGGCTTACGTGCACGGCGCTTGCCAACCCGCTCCCCAGCGGTCTTGAGGCGCTGTCGCCTCGGGTGCGCGGCTCGGTGCTCGTGGGCACTTCGCTTATGGATACCGTAAGCGACCCCAAGGGCCAGTTTGCCGTTTTTTACGGTCTTGAGTGTGACCGGAGGCATATCGTCTATGCCAAATACGCTCACGAGCGCATCAATGCGTTCGAAAACGAAGCTATCGACTTCTTGAACCAAACGTTCTACCCGTGTTCTTTGGCCTAGGCGGCCTAGACACTGCCAACAAGAGTGGGCGGCAAGGGGCCGCTCGCCAGACAACTAAGGAGATCCTTGTGGCAACTCAGAAATTCACCGGCGTTATCCCTCCCGTCGTCGTTCCCGATACCGAAGACCATCAGCTCGACGTTGCCTCCTTTGAGCGCAGCATCAACCGTATGATCGATGCAGGCGTCGATGGCCTGTTCTTCCTGGGCTCTTCGGGCGAGGTTGTCTTCTCCACCGACGAGCGCCGTCGCCAGATCATCGCCGAGGCCGTCCGTATCGTCGACCACCGCGTGCCCGTCCTGGTCGGCATCATCGATACCGAGACCGAGCGCATGATCGAGCACGGCAAGGTCGCTCAGGAGCTGGGTGCCGACGCACTCGTCGCCACCTGCCCGTTCTATGCCCTGCAGGGTATGGCCGAGGTCGAGGAGCACTTCCGCATCCTGCATGAGGAGCTCGACCTGCCCATCTTTGCCTACGACATTCCCGTGTGCGTTCACACCAAGCTTCCTTGGAAGCTCCTGGCAAAGCTCGGCGCCGAGGGCGTCCTGGCTGGCGTCAAGGATTCCTCGGGCGATGACGTCTCGTTCCGCTACCTCGTTCAGGAGAACGAGAAGAACGGCCATCCGATGAGCATCCTCACCGGTCACGAGGTCGTCGTTGACGGCGCTTACCTCGGTGGCGCCGATGGTTCCGTCCCGGGTCTCGCCAATGTTGAGCCCGAGGGCTACGTGCGCCAGTGGAAGGCCGCTCAGGCCGGCGACTGGGCTACCGTCAAAGCCGAGCAGGATCGTCTGAACGAGATCTCCCACATCTGGGATGTCACCTCGGGTGTTCAGGGCTATGCCGGCGGTGTCGGCGCCTTCAAGACCGCTATGAACCTCATGGGCATCTTCGACAGCCCGACCATGCCGCGTCCGGTGAAGGCCATGGCCGGCGAGAACGTCGAGGCCATTCGCAAGGTCCTCGTCGACAACGGTCTCCTGTAAAGCTTCCCCGGGCACCTGATCTTGGGGCTCAAGCGGTCGGGCGTGACCCATTAGGTCAACGCCCGACCGCTTTCACCCCAACCTCGGGCACTTGGGAAACCTTTACCAACCTGTGGCGATAATTCTGCCCTCATTTCCTGTAGTTGTTTTTTGTCTCCGAAGGAGAGCGACATGGAGAACAAGTACGTCTGCTCTGTCGATATCGGCGGAACTAAGATCGCGACCGCCATCATGGAGTACCCGGCTGACGGCAGTGTGCCCCATCCCGTTTTTGAGGCCGAGGTTTCCACCGAGGCCCAGGAGGGCGGCGAGGCGGTCTTCCAGCGCATCGAGGCTTCCATCAAGGCCGCCCTCGAGGCAAATCCCGATGTCGAGGTCCTCGGCGTCGGCATCGGCGCTGCCGGTGTCGTCGACCCCAAGACGGGTGCCATCGCCTACGCCAACGAGATCATGCCCGGCTGGTCCGGCGTTCAGTTGGGACCGCGCCTGCGCGAGGATCTGGGGCTTCCGGTTGCCGTCGTGGGCGACGTGCAGGCCCATGCTCTGGGCGAGGCCCACTGGGGCGTCGGCAAGGGCAAGTTCTCCGTTTTGTGCCTGGGTATCGGAACGGGTATCGGCGGCGCGTACGTCGAGAACGGTCGCGTGATGCAAGGCTTCCACGGTGCCGCCGGCCATATGGGCCACATCGAGTGCTCGGCTGCTTCCGGCATTCCCTGCGCCTGCGGTCGCTCCGGTCATCTTGAGTCGGTGGCTTCGGGCACTTCTATCGGCCGTATGTATGACGAGCGCTTTGGTCGCGTTGACCCCAGCCGTCCTTCGGTCGGCCGCGACGTAAACGATCTGTGTCGCGCCGGCGACGCAAAGGCGACCGAGGTCATCCATGATGCCGGCTTTGCGCTGGGCGCCAGCTTGGGCTCGCTCGTCAACATCCTGGACCCCGAGGTCATCGTGCTTTCGGGCGGCGTGATCCACCAGGGTCCCGATTGGCGTTCGCAGACATGGAAGGATTCGGTGCACGAGGGCTATGCGAGCCAGGCGCTCGATCCGCTTCAGGACACGCCGATTCTCATCGGTTCTTTAGAGGGCGACGCCCCGCTCATCGGTGCCGCCGAGCATCTTCTTGCTTCGTTGAAGTAATACATCTACCAAGTGAGCCTTCTGAGGTGTAATGCCTCAGGAGGCTGTTTTGAGAAAGGTTGACTTGGATATGGCTGTTGATCCTTTGATTCGGTCTCTTAAGGGCAAGCTCGTCGTAAGCGTTCAGGCGTATATGGGCGAGCCGCTCCGTACGCCCGAGACCATGGCTCAGATGTCTCGCGCCTGCGAGCTCGGCGGTGCTGCCGCTATTCGCTGCCAGGGCCTTGCCGACATCGCCGCCATTAAAGGCCGCTGCGAGGTTCCCGTTATCGGCCTGTGGAAGGATGGACATGAGGGCGTCTATATCACGCCGACGCTGCGTCATGCGCGCGCCTGCGTTGCCGCCGGTGCCGACATCGTGGCGATCGACGCCACCGATCGCCAGCGTCCCGATGGCAAGACGGTCGAGGATACCTTCCGCCCCCTGCATGAGGAGGGCGTGCTCCTGATGGCGGACTGTGCCACTATCGAGGACATTCGCCGTGCGGTTGATATGGGCTTCGACCTTGTTTCTACCACGCTTTCTCACGGTGTCGCCGCCATCGACTGCACCATGGCCGATGGTCCCGATTTGCCGCTCCTGCGTCAGGCGACCGAGGAGTTCCCCGGCCTCCCCATCATCTGCGAGGGCCGCGTGCACACGCCCGAGGAAGCTCGCGCTGCGATCGATGCTGGCGCCTGGGCCGTTGTCGTGGGCACCGCCATCACGCACCCCACGAGTATTACGAGTTGGTTCAAGGCTGCGCTCGAAGCGTAAAACGGGTCTGATATTCGCTCGGGGCGGTATACTCAATTAAGGCAATTGTTTGCGCGGGATTCGCTTGGCCGGGTCCCGCGCTTGTTTTAGGAGGTAGCGCATGCAAAAGGAAGATGCCATGGATGCGGCGGAGCGCTCGGAGCGTATCCCCGATATCGTCATCATCACCGGAATGTCCGGATCGGGCCGCACGCAGGCCATGCACGTGTTCGAGGACATGGGTTATTTTTGCATCGATAACCTACCCCCGCGCCTCATTGCCCAGCTTGCCGAGCTCGTCGGCATCAATACGGGCGTGGGTAGGCACCTCGCCGTTACCTGCGACCTGCGCAGCCAGGGCCTGTTCGATGAACTGCTCGATGCCGTCGCCGCGCTCGAGGAGCACGAGATGAGCTGCGACATCGTGTTCCTGGAGGCCTCTGACGAGGTACTGATTCGTCGCTACAGCGAAAATCGCCGCCGTCATCCCATTGCCAAGCCGGGGGAGACTACGGCCGATGCCATTCAGCGCGAGCGCCTTCAGCTGCAGGGCGTGCGCGACCGAGCCGATATGATTATCGACACGAGCCGTCTGCGCACCTCTGCGCTGCGCAACAAGCTACGTATGGCATTTTCCGAGCTGTCCGATCAGCAGCTCATGGACGTCCACGTGTTCTCGTTTGGCTTTAAGCACGGTATGCCCGTCGAGGCGGACATTATGATCGACGTCCGCTTCCTGCCTAATCCGTTTTACGATCCCGAGATGCGCACGATGACCGGCCTCGATAAAAAGGTCTCCGATTTTGTTCTGGACCATCCCAAGACGCAGGAGTTTTGGAAGGCTTGGACACAGCTGCTCGATACGGTGATGCCGGGCTATATCGCGGAGGGTAAGCCGCAGCTTTCTATCGCCATCGGCTGCACGGGCGGTCAACACCGCAGCGTTGCCATCGCGGAGGCCACGGCACGTTATCTGGAAGGCGCCCAGTATCACGTGAGCATTTCCCATCGCGACCTGTCGCGCGCCAACACGAAAGCATAGGCCTGCATGTCGTTTACCGCCGAGGTGCGTGACGAGCTCGCGCGCTGCGAACCCGAATGTGAATACTGCGATTTGTCGACGCTTGCCGCCCTGACGCGTGTGAGCGGTACACTTTCACTGGCCGGCTCCGGGCGGTATCGTTTGACGGTCGCGACCGAGACGGGCGCCGTCGCGCGCACGATGATCACATTGACGCATCGTATCCTTAAGCTCAAAACGGAATTCACCGTTCGTAAATCGGTCTTGCATAAGGTCCGAAACTATCTCATTACCCTGCCCGATCAACCCGACCTGGATAAGGCTCTGGTGCTGCTGGGTATTCTCGACCGCAGGGGAGGGTTCGTCGCTGGTGTTCCCCGGCACATCGTTGCCCGTCCCTGCTGCAGGCTTGCCTACATCCGCGGCGCGCTCATCGCCGGCGGTTTCGTGGCCGATCCCCGTGGCGATTTTCATTTGGAGATCGCGGTGCAGGGCGAGCAGTATGCCAAGGGACTTTGCGATCTGCTGGAGCAGATTGGGGTCCACGCGCGCGTCAACGCACGGCGGGGGTCCTATGCCGTGTACATTAAGAGCGCCGAGGAAATCGAACATCTTCTAAAGCTGATTGGCGCCAAGCGCAGCGTAGCCGAGATTGAGGAGGCGCGCGCGGTCAAGTTGGTCAAGAACGACGTGAACCGTCGCGTGAACGCCGAGCTTGCCAATCAGACCAGAAGCGCCGGTGCTGCCCAGCATCAGCTTGCACTTATCGATGAACTCGAGCGGCGGGGACTGCGCGACACGCTTCCGGACGCCCTGGCGGTCTTTTGCGACCTGCGCGAGCGCTATCCCGATCTGTCACTGCGCGATCTGGGGGAGATGGCCGACCCTCCCTTGTCGAAGTCGGCCCTCTACCATCGTGTTTTGCGGCTTGAAAAGCTCATTGAAGTGAACAGGTAGTTTAAAGTTTCGACTTATATACTGATTTAACTGCTGCTATATTCTTTAAAGCGTTTTAACGCAAATTTGATTTTCAATTTCGGGCATTCTCGTGAAATTCAAGTCAAAAAAAAGGTATATTAGGCGAGTGGTTAGTTTGTGGGCCTCAACGGCAGGCGCTGTAGCTTGCGGGGGCCTTACGAAAGGAGACACAATGGCAGTAAAGGTTGCTATTAACGGCTTCGGTCGCATCGGTCGTCTGGCTTTCCGTCAGATGTTCGGTCATGAGGGCTCCGAGATCGTCGCTATCAACGACCTCACCTCTCCCGATATGCTCGCTTACCTGCTGAAGTACGACTCCACGCAGGGCAACTACGCTCGCGATCACGAGGTCGTTGCTGGCGAGGATTCCATCACCGTTGACGGCAAGGAGATCAAGATCTACAAGGAGGCCGACGCCAACAACCTGCCTTGGGGCGACCTCGACGTCGACGTCGTTCTCGAGTGCACCGGCTTCTACACCAGCAAGGAGAAGGCCCAGGCCCACATCAACGCTGGCGCCAAGAAGGTCGTCATCTCCGCTCCGGCCGGCAGCGATCTGCCCACCATCGTGTACAACGTCAACCATGAGACGCTGACCGCTGAGGACAACATCATCTCCGCTGCTTCCTGCACCACCAACTGCCTCGCCCCGATGGCCAAGGGTCTGAACGACTTCGCCCCCATCGTGTCCGGCATCATGACCACCATTCACGCCTGGACCGGCGACCAGATGCCGCTCGACGGCCCGCAGCGCAAGGGCAACAAGCGTCGTAGCCGCGCCTGCGCCGTCAACATCGTCCCCAACTCCACCGGTGCTGCTAAGGCTATCGGCCTGGTCCTCCCCGAGCTCAACGGTAAGCTCATCGGTGCCGCCCAGCGCGTCCCGACGCCGACCGGCTCCCTCACCAACCTCTATGCCGTCGTTGACAAGACCGTCACCGCTGACGAGGTCAACGCTGCTATGAAGGCTTACGCTGCCACCATCTCCGAGACCTTCGGCTACAACGAGGATGACATCGTCTCCACCGACATCATCGGCGAGACCCACGGTTCCATCTTCGACGCCACTCAGACCATGTGCTCTGACCTCGGCAACGGCCAGACCCTCGTCCAGGTCACCTCTTGGTACGACAACGAGAACTCCTACACCTCTCAGATGGTCCGCACCATCAAGTACTTCGAGAAGTTCGTTGCTTAATTTAGCTTATAGCGAATAGCTCGTTGAGCGTCTAAAGAAGGGCGCGGCCTTATAGGGCTTACACCCTAGGGTCGCGCCCTTTTTATAGGAAATCGTCTGCCGTAATGGGAGGCAGACACGTACGAAAGGTAGAAGCAAACATGGCCTTTACCAAGAAGACCGTCCGCGACATCGATGTCGACGGCAAGCGCGTTCTCGTCCGCGTTGACTTCAACGTGCCTATCAAGGATGGCGTCGTTGGCGACACCACCCGCATCAAGGCTGCCCTGCCCACCATCAACTACCTCGTTGAGCACAACGCCCGCGTCATCCTCATGAGCCACCTCGGCCGTCCCGATGGCACTGGCTTCCAGCCCGAGCTGTCCCTCGAGCCCGTCGCCAAGAAGCTCGCTGAGCTCTCTGGTCTCGACGTCGCCTTTGTCGCCGACACCTACGGCGAGAAGGCTGCCGAGGCTGTCGCCGCCGTCGAGCCGGGCAAGGTTCTCGTTCTCGAGAACGTCCGCTTCGACAAGCGTGAGAAGAAGAACGACCCCGAGATCGCCAAGACCCTCGCTTCCTATGGCGACGTCTTCGTCCTCGATGCCTTCGGTACCGCTCACCGCGCCCAGGGTTCCGTTGTGGGCCCCGCCGCTTACCTGCCTGCCGTTGCTGGCTTCCTGCTCGAGAAGGAGGTCGACACGCTGACCGGCATCTTCGCCGAGCCCGAGCGTCCCTTCGTCGCCATCGTCGGCGGTTCCAAGGTTTCCTCCAAGATCGGCGTTCTCGATCACCTCATCGACTCCGCTGACACCCTGATCATCGGTGGCGGTATGGCCTACACCTTCTTCCTGGCTCAGGGGTTGACCGTCGGTCAGTCCCTCAAGGAAGAGGACTGGGTCGAGCGCGCTGGCGAGATGCTCAAGAAGGCCGAGGAGAAGGGCGTCAAGATCCTGCTCCCCATCGACAACCGCGTTGCCGATCACTTTGGCGAGGACGCTGTCCCCGAGGTCGTCACTTCTGACGCTATCCCCGACGATCGTGAGGGCATGGACATCGGCCCCAAGACCGAGGAGCTCTACGCCGAGGCCGTCAAGGGTGCCAAGACCGTGTTCTGGAATGGCCCCATGGGCGTCTTCGAGTTCGACAACTTCGCTCACGGCACCCAGGCTATCGCCGAGGCTGTCGCCGAGGCCGACTGCACCTCGATCATCGGCGGTGGCGACTCCGTCGCAGCTGTCAACAAGTTCAACCTGGCCGACAAGATGAGCTGGATCTCCACCGGTGGTGGCGCTTCCATGGAGCTCGTCGAGGGTAAGGCCCTGCCCGGAGTGGAGGCGCTTCTCGATGCCTAATCGCACCCTTCTTATCGCTGGTAACTGGAAGATGAACAACGACGTCGCCGAGGCTGCCAAGCTCGCCGACGAGCTGGCCCAGGCTCTGCCCGAGGTTCCGGCTGGCGTCGAGGTGCTCGTCTGCCCTCCGACCATCGACATCACCACGGTTCATGACCGCATTCAGGCTGCCCCCATCGCCCTCGGTGCACAGAACGTGTACTGGGAGGCCAAGGGTGCCTTCACCGGTGAGTCCTCTTGCGACATGCTCAAGTCCGCTGGCTGCACCTACTGCATCATCGGCCACTCCGAGCGTCGTGACTACTTCCACGAGACCGACGAAGACCAGAACAAGAAGGCCAAGGCTCTCGTTGCCGCCGGTCTTGTTCCCGTCTTCTGCTGCGGCGAGTCCCTCGAGGTCCGCGAGGCCGGCACCTATGTCGAGCACGTCGTGAACCAGGTCAAGGCTGGCCTTGCTGGCCTTGAGATCACCTGCCCCAAGCAGGTCGTCGTCGCCTACGAGCCCATCTGGGCCATTGGCACCGGCAAGACCGCTACCGCCGAGGACGCTCAGGAGGTCTGCAGCGCAATCCGTGAGACCCTCAAGGAGATGTTCGGCGAGGAGCTCGCCAACGGCATCCGCGTTCTCTATGGTGGCTCTGCCAAGCCCGGCAACATCGCCGAGCTCGTCGCCAAGCCCGACGTTGACGGCGCCCTCGTGGGCGGCGCTTCGCTCAAGGCTGCCGACTTCGCCTCTATGGTCGTCAAGGCAGGCGAGTAGGACATATGGCACAGCGTCATCTTCCTGCACTCCTGATCATCATGGACGGCTGCGGCCTGGCTCCGGCCGATGGCGAGAACGCCGTCGCCGCTGCCAAGACGCCCTTCCTTGATAGCCTGTACGAGAAGTACCCCCACACCACGCTCGGCGCTTCGGGCGAGGACGTGGGTCTTCCCGATGGCCAGATGGGCAACTCCGAGGTGGGTCACCTCAACATCGGTGCCGGCCGCATCGTGTTCCAGGAGCTTTCGCGCATCAACAACGCCATCAAGGACGGCTCCATCGCCAAGAACGAGGTCTTCGTCAAGGCTATGGACGACGTCAAGGCTGACGGCAAGACCCTCCACCTCATGGGCCTTATGAGCCCTGGCGGTGTTCATTCTCATATGAACCACGTTGAGGCTCTGGTCAAGATGGCTGCCCAGCATGGCGTCAAGACCGTTCGTGTACACGCCTTTATGGACGGCCGCGACGTCGACCCGCAGTCCGGTGCCGGTTACATGAGTGAGTTCTGCGCCTTCCTGGCCAAGATCTCCGAGGAGACCGGTTGCGACGCACGCGTTGCCACCGTCTCGGGCCGTTATTGGGCCATGGACCGCGATAATCGTTGGGAGCGCATCCAGCGCGCCTACGACGTCATGGTCAATGCGTCCGATGCTGATACCGACCCCGTTGCCGGTATCAAGGCCTACTACGAGAAGGATCCGCGCGGCGACGAGTTCGTCGAGCCCTTCGCTGCCCACAACGAGGGCATCCACGAGGGCGACGCGGCCATCTTCTTCAACTTCCGTCCCGACCGCGCTCGTCAGATGACCCGCGTGTTCACGGACAAGGAGTTCGACGGCTTTGAGCGCGAGCAGATCAAGCTTTCTCACTTTGTGACGATGACCGAGTACGATCCGACGTTTGACGTCGAGGTCGCCTTCCCCAAGACGTTCCCCGAGAACGTCCTGGCCGACGTTATCGCCGCCAATGGCCTGAAGCAGCTGCACACCGCCGAGACCGAGAAGTACGCCCACGTGACGTTCTTCCTCAACGGTGGCATTGAGGAGCCCAAGGAGGGCGAGGAGCGCGTGCTCGTCGCTTCCCCCAAGGTCGCTACCTACGATCTGCAGCCCGAGATGAGCGCTCCCGAGGTGACCGAGAAGCTCGTCGCCGCCATCAACGAGGATCGCGCTGATTTCTACATCGTGAACTTCGCGAACTGCGACATGGTTGGTCACACCGGTGTCTTCGACGCGGCCGTTAAGGCTGTCGAGGCTGTTGACGATGCCCTGTCCAAGGTTGTCCCGGCGATTCTCGCCAAGGGCGGCTTTGCACTGATTACCGCCGACCACGGCAACGCCGATCACATGTTTGACGTTGCTTCCGACGGTTCCAAGCATCCGTTTACGGCTCACACCACCAACCGCGTGCCGTTCATCATCGTTGATGAGAAGGCACAGCTCACCGGTATCGAGGACGGCCGTCTTTCCGATATCGCCCCGACTATGCTCACCATGGCTGGTCTGGAGCCTTCCGCCGAGATGACAGGCCGCGTGCTCGCGACCGAGGCCTAAGAGAAAACGCTAAGCGTTTCTTTGCAAGGGGGTTGACCATATTCGGGCAACCCCCTTTTTTGGTATTTCTGCCATTTCTACCTCGTCCCCAAAAGGCAGGTGGGGAGTGTCGGGGGTTGTGGTACAGTACTGGAGTTTGAATTGTTCTATTAAGGAGCTTCTCTATGGGTCCGTTTCAGATTCTGCTGTTTGTAGTTTGGGCTGTCTCTGCCGTGGCGCTGACGATTCTCGTCCTGATGCATTCCGGTAAGGGCACCGGCGTTTCGGATATGATTGCCAGCTCGCTGTATAACTCCAGCTCTGCCACGGGCGTTATGGAGCAGAACCTTGACCGCCTGACCGTCATCATGGCTGTCGTGTTTGCCGTGTGCGTCGTGCTGTGCATGTTCTTCTTCCCGCAGGGCATCGTGGGCTACTAAGCACGAGTCGTATAAAATAATAAAAAGGGTCTCGCAGGTGCGGGACCCTTTTTATTTACATATTTGTAACAGAGTCAGAATATCACCACATACTGCGCCCAACTAAAGAAATTCTCGACCGTTAACCGGAATTGGCCCCAAATCGTGCATAAAATGCGCTACTGTATTGAAAACGTTGGCCTGTTGTGCATAACCAGCCATAGCAACGGGCGGCGTTTCGATAGTTCGGATCGGATTGTCTCGACATATGTCCGACTGAACATTTCTTTGTCCTATCTCATAAGGAGGATGGCATGGCTGATTCTATGTTCCACCAGCCCGTTATGGGTCGTCGCGCCTTTGTCGGCGGTACCCTTGCTGCGAGCTCCATGGCTTTTCTTGCCGCATGCGGCAAGAAGGGCGGCGACGCTTCCGGTTCTGAGTCCGGTTCGACGCTGAACTTCTACATCAACAACCCGGTCTGCATCGACCCCTACAATGTCCAGGAGGACCAGGGCACTCAGGTCGAGTACCAGCTCTTTGACGCTCTGACCTCTTATGACGCCGAGAAGGGCGAGATCGTTCCGCTGGCTTGCGAGTCCTTTGAGGCCAACGACGACGCCACCGAGTTTACCTTCAAGATCAAGAAGGCCAAGTTCCACAACGGTGACGACGTTACCTCCAAGTCCTTCAAGCTCGGTTGGGAGCGTCTGGTCAACACCAAGTCGGCCATCGCTACCGAGTACGGCCCTTCCGAGGTCTCCTATCACCTTTCCATGGTTGAGGGCTATGACGACCTGCTTGCCGGTAACGCTACCGAGCTCAGCGGTGTTACCTGCCCCGACGATGAGACCCTCGTCGTCAAGCTGTCTTCTGCTTACGCCGACTTCCCCTTCGTCGCCTCTCACCCTGCCCTGGCCCCGGTTCCCGAGTGCGCCGAGTCCGATGCCAAGAGCTTCTACCTTGCACCGGTCGGTAACGGCCCGTTCATGATGGACGGCAAGTGGGAGGATGGTCAGGAGATCAACCTCAAGAAGTTCGACGATTACTATGGCGACAAGGCCAAGATCGATGGCATCCACTTCCAGGTCATCAAGGACATGGAGACCGCTTACAAGGAGTTCCAGGCCGGTAACCTTGATGTCTGCGACGTTCCCGTTGCTCAGATCGATGCCGCCAAGAAGGATCGCGGCGTGTCCAAGGACGGCTACACCATGGGCGACGGCGAGCGCATGCTGCTTGGCTCCGAGCCTTCCACCTACTATCTGACCTGCAACAACACGGCCGAGCCGTTCAACAACGCCGACCTGCGTAAGGGCATCTCCCTGGCCATCAACCGTGAGGCCATCTGCAAGACCATCTTCAAGGGTACCCGTACCCCCGCCGACGGCATTGTTCCTCCGGGTATCGATGGCTACAAGGAGGGCGCATGGGAGTTCTGCGCCTACGACGTCGACAAGGCTAACGAGTACCTCGACAAGGTTGCTCCCGCTGACGCTAACGGCGATCGTGGCATTAACGTGACTCTGTCCTACAACCAGGACGGTGGCCACAAGGAGATCATGGAGTCCATCATCGGCGACCTCGCCAAGGTTGGCGTTACCGCCGTCTCCGATACCCCCGAGTGGTCTGCCCTGCTCGAGCAGTATCAGAACTTTAACTATCAGTTTGGTCGTCTGGGTTGGATTGCCGACTACCCGATCATGGACAACTTCCTGTATCCGCTGTTCCACTCCGACTCCCTCGGTGGCGACAACCGCTCCGGTTACAACAACCCCGAGTTCGACGCCAAGGTCGACGAGGCTCGCACTACGGTTGACGACGAAGAGCGCGTCGCTAAGATGCAGGAGGCCGACGCGATGGTCGCTGCCGACTGCCCGGTCATCCCGGTGATGTTCTACACGCACACCATCGCCGGCTCCGATCGCATCAAGCACCTCTATGTCGATCCGCAGAAGCACGCCGATCTGGGTACCGCTGAGCTCGCCTAAGAGTTTGCAGCTTCCGTGAGGGTCAAGTATTTACGTAGACCTCATGGGAAACATACAGTTCTCCCTAACCTGGGGTAAACTGGCTGATGGTAATTTTGGGATGCCGGTCTGGCGATCGGCATCCCATTTAGGTTAATCCCTAGATAGGGGAGTGGTATGGGTAAGTACATCGTTAAACGTGTGCTTCAGTTCATCCCGGTATTTTTGGGCGTTACGCTGATTCTGTTCGCCCTCCAGAATATCGTGCCGGGAGATCCGATCAAGCTGATCGGTGGAGACAAGGCTCTGTCCCCCGAGGTGGAGCTTCAGCTTCGCGTCCGCTATCACCTGGTCCAGACGGACGAGGACGGCAACGCGATCCTTGACGAGAACGGCGACCCCGTTCAAACGTCGCTCGTGGACCGTTATTTGTATTACATGAACGGCCTGCTTCATGGCGATCTGGGTAATTCCTATCAGCGCAAGCTGCCGGTAACGGATATCTTTGCCCAGAAGTATCCGTATACGGTCAAACTTGCCGCGTGCGCCATCGTGCTCGAGGCAATCATGGGTATCGGTGCGGGTATCATTTCGGCGGTAAAGCGTTATTCCTTCTGGGATATTTTGGTAACGCTCACCACGTCGATCCTCGTTGCGGTCCCGGCCTTCTGGCTCGGTATGTTGCTGCAGCTGTTCTTTGGCGTCATCCTCAAGGACGCCACGGGCGGTGCAATCTCCATGCCGATCTCGGGTGCCGGCGGTTCCAGCTCTCAGTATCAGGATTGGATGCACTATGTGCTTCCGACCATTACGCTGGCATCGGTTTCGACCGCTTATGCTGCGCGCATTATGCGCTCGCAGCTGCTTGACGTCATGAACCAGGATTACATCCGTACGGCAAAGGCCAAGGGTCTCTCCAATCGCGCGATCATCGTCAAGCATGCGCTTAAGAATGCACTCATCCCCGTCGTTACCTATATTGGTGTCGACTTTGGTGCCATGCTTTCGGGCGCCATCCTGACCGAGACGGTTTTCAACTGGCCCGGTATCGGCTATGAGGTCTATCGCGCCATTAGCATGCGTGACTGGCCCATTGTTATGGGCGGCGTTACGCTCATCGTCGTCGTCGTCATGGTGATCAACCTGCTCGTCGACATTAGCTATGCATTCCTCGACCCGCGCATCCGCCTTGGCGGTCCGTCGGATAAGGCCTAAGGGAGGTACGTCTCATGCAGGAAACTGATTCTCAGTCTCAGGAGCAAGCTACCGCCACCAAGGCCGCATCTGCTCCCGCCAAGTCTCGCACGCTGTGGGGCGACGCTTTTAAGCGTCTTCGTAAGAACAAGCTCGCCGTTATCGGTGTCTGTTGGATCGTTATCGTCGTCCTGATCGCTTTGACTGCCGACTTGTGGGCTCAGCCTTGGCTCGGTTCGCCGACGGCCTCCGACTCGACCACCATGGCCGAGACGGCACTGCTGGCTCCGTGCGCCGAGCATCCGTTTGGTACCGACGCACTCGGACGCGACATTCTGGTCCGTGTTATCTACGGTGCCCGCGTCTCGCTTTCCGTCGGCATTATGGCTACCGCCATCTCGACGGTCATCGGTCTGGTCATGGGTGCCCTCGCCGGTTTCTATGGCGGCATCTGGGATACGATCATCATGCGCTGCGCGGACATCTTCTTGGCGTTCCCGTACGTGCTATTCGTTGTCGCCATGATTGCCGTTATCGGCCGTGGCCTTCAGAACGTCTTTATCGCCATCGGTATTCTCGGCTGGCCTTCGATTGCGCGTGTTTTCCGCTCGGCAATCCTGACGGTCAAGGAGAACGACTACGTTGATGCTGCTCGCGCTATGGGTGCATCGGACGCCCGTATCGTCATGCGTCACATCTTCCCGAACTCCGTTGCCTCCATCGTGGTCTACGCGACTATGAACATTGGTGGCGCCATTCTGACCGAGTCCGCTCTGTCCTTCCTCGGCATGGGCGTTATTCCGCCTACGCCTTCGTGGGGCTCCATGATTCAGGACGGTCAGCAGTATCTTCTGACTGCTCCCTGGATGATGATCATGCCCGGTCTGGCAATTCTCTCGACGGTGCTCGCCTTCACCCTGCTGGGTGACGGTCTGCGCGACGCCCTCGACGTCAAGATGAAGGACGCATAAGGATGAAGAAGAATAAGAACTATGTGGACCTGAAGGACCAGCCGGTTCCCGAGGGCCAGCATCTGCTCGAGGTTGATGACCTTAAGATGTATTTCCACACCGAGGATGGCGTCGTTCGCGCTGTCGATGGTGTGTCCTACACGCTCGATCGTGGCGAGACCCTGGGTGTCGTCGGTGAGTCCGGCTCCGGTAAGTCCGTGACCGCCATGACCATCATGGGTCTTATCTCGATGCCTCCGGGAAAGATTGAGGGCGGTGACGTTCGCTATCGCGGTCGTTCTATCCTCGAGATGACCGAGGAAGAGATGCAGCACATTCGTGGCAACGATATCGCGATGATCTTCCAGGATCCTATGACCTCCTTGAACCCGGTCTATAAGATCGGCAAGCAGGTGGGTGAGGGCCTTCGTCTGCACCGTGGCTACTCCAAGCAGGAGGCGCTCAAGCGCGCCACCGAGCTTTTGGACCTCGTTGGCATTCCCGAGCCCGAGAAACGCGTCAATGAGTATCCGCACCAGTTTTCTGGTGGTATGCGTCAGCGTGTCATGATTGCCATGGCCCTTGCCTGCGATCCCGATATTCTGATTGCCGACGAGCCCACGACTGCCCTGGACGTTACCATCCAGGCTCAGATTATTGAGCTTATGCAGGAAATGCAGGAGAAGAACGGCAACGCCATTATCATGATTACCCATGACCTGGGTGTTGTCGCCGATATGGCCGACAAGATCATGGTTATGTACGCCGGCCGTCCCGTCGAGTTCGGTACTGCTGAGGAAATCTTCTACGAGAGCCGTCACCCTTATACCTGGGGCCTGATTCGCTCCATCCCGGAGCAGGCCATCGATGAGAAGAAGCCGCTTACGCCGATTCACGGCAACCCGCCTTCGCTCATGAACCTGCCCGAGGGTTGTGTGTTCTCGCCTCGTTGCCCCTATGCGACCGATAAGTGCCGCAAGCAGCGCCCCGAGCGTTTTGTCACCGAGTCCGGCCACTATTCTGCGTGTCATTATTCCGGTGACCCCGAGTTCCTCAAGAACGCCCCTGAGACGTCCCGCACGCGTAAGGATTCCAAGAAGGGAGGCGAGGCGTAAATGGCAGACAATAACGAGCGCACTCCGCTACTGAAGGTCGAGCACCTCTCTAAAGAGTTCCCCGCAGAGTCCGGCATGTTCGCCAAGCGTTTTTCCAAGCGCGTCGTCTCTGCTGTAAACGACATCTCTTTTGAGATTTATCCTGGTGAGACCTTTGGTCTGGTTGGTGAGTCTGGTTGCGGTAAGTCCACTACGGGTCGCACCATCATGCGCCTGACCAAGCCGACCGCCGGTAAGGTGTTCTTTCAGGGTAAAGATGTTGCCGAAATGAGCAAGCATGAGATCAAAGACATGCGTCGCGAGATGCAGTTCATTTTCCAGGATCCTTATGCCTCGCTGAATCCTCGTATGACGATTGGCGAGATCGTCTCCGAGCCCATGACCATTCACGGTGTGGGTACCAAGGAGGAGCGTATCGAGCGTGTCCGCGAGCTACTGGACGTCGTCGGTCTGAACCCCGAGCACATCAATCGCTATCCGCACGAGTTCTCTGGCGGCCAGCGTCAGCGTGTCGGAATCGCCCGTGCATTCGCGCTTAAGCCCAAGCTGATCATCTGCGACGAGCCGGTTTCCGCTCTGGACGTTTCCATTCAGGCACAGGTTCTGAACCTGCTCAAGGAGCTCCAGGACAAGTTCGGTACGGCTTACCTCTTCATTGCCCACGACCTCTCCGTCGTGCAGCACATTTCCGACCGCGTTGCCGTTATGTACTTGGGCAAGATGGTCGAGGTTTCGGACTGGAAGACGCTCTACAGCGAGCCGCACCACCCCTACACGCAGTCGCTGCTGTCTGCCGTGCCGGTGCCCGATCCGGATATCCAGAAGACCCGCAAGCGCATCATCCTCGCCGGCGATCCGCCGTCGCCGCTGGATCCGCCGACCGGCTGCCGTTTCCACACGCGCTGCCCAATCGCACAGGGCATCTGCTCCGAGAAGCTTCCCGAGTTTAATGAAGTCGCCCCGGGCCACTGCTGCGCGTGCCATTTCGCGGAGCCGTTCCCGATCAAGGAATCGCACATCGACCTGTAGTTGGTGACTTGTCCGGGCCTGTGCTGGACTTAGTTTTCAGAACGTCCTCGACCATGGAAACCCCCTTATCCTGCTCCTTCGGAGCTCCGGATAAGGGGGTTTCCTGGTCTGCGGAATGTTCTGAAAACTAAGTCCAGCACAGGCCATGTGTTACCACTGCAGAGGGGGAGTGCGATTCCTTGATCGCTCACTTTATCTAATAAGAAATTGAGTGAGGCCGGAGCTTAAGCTCCGGCCTCCTTATATAAGGGCTCGGCAAAGCCGAGCCACCAAATTTGCATCAGCCCCAGAACGTATTTGAGAACGGTGTCCGGAGTATGTGGACGTAGGGCCGGAATGGGGGTAACTTCCCAACGCATTCCGCAGGGGGCGGTACATTTTGTAGCGCGAAGCGCGAATCAAAATGCACCGCATGCCCGAGGACGCGTTGGGAAGTTACCCCCATTCCGGCCCGGACATATAGATCTACCAGCGCATTTACAAATTCGTAAACTTTTTTGAAAAAAGTGCTTGCACAGTTCTCGAATCATAGGTTATTATTCTCCTCGTTGAACGCGCGGGTCCAACAAAACGAGCTGCGGGTCAACAACATAGCATGTCGGAGTGGCGGAATTGGCAGACGCGCTAGCTTGAGGTGCTAGTGACCGCTTATTGGTCATGCGGGTTCAAGTCCCGCCTCCGACACCATCGCATTTGAGAAGCCTCTTCGGAGGCTTTTTTGTTACCGATAGACGGTGAGGTCCACGATGGAAACGCTTGAACGCAACGAGTGGGCAGACGTTGCCCAACTGGTCGAGATCACGAGCGATGCGGTCATCATCTGCGAGCTCGACGGAACCATTCTGCATGTGAATAATCGCCTGCTCGACCTGATGTGCGAGGAGCGCGCCGACGTCATCAACGGCGATGTCAAGGATGTACTGTATTCGTCGGCCTTTGAGCGTGCGACCGAGCATCGTCTGCCATTTGAGACCGACGGCACCGAGAGTGAGCTCATGCTCAAGCTGAGTGACGGTTCTTTTATCCCTGTCTTGGTTCGTGCGGGCTCCGTGACGCCTCCACGCATCTTTGGGCGCCGCGCGCCGCGTGTTCTGGTGGCGCTCCACAGCATCGAGGAGCAGTACTCTCACGACCGTCAGCTCAAGCGTGCTCTGGCTGAGCTTAGGGTGGCGAATAAGCGTCTCTCTGGCACGCTTTCGGTCATTATGAACACCGTTGGTTCCGATGAGCTCTCCAGTATGCTCGATACTGTTTTAAATCAGCTTGTTGGAACACTCGACGCCTTTGGTGCTGCGATTTATTTTTCGGAGAGCGGAGGTTTTAAGCTCCGCGGAGTTTCCAAGGAGCTGGAGGACAGCTATCTGCCCGAGTTCATGCCGTATGGCGCGGGCATCCCAACCTATGTGCTCCGCGAGTCACGCGCTTGCCGCCTGTCGATTCAGCAGGATCTTGAGGGCGATCGAGTTGCCTCGGGCATGTTCATGGACCTGGACAATCGTTCTAAGCATCTGTTGCGTGTGCAGGATATGCCTCCATACCGTAGTGAAATTTGTCTTCCCGTTTTTTACGGCACGCAGGTCCTTGGCGTGTTGGAAGTCGGCTGGAAACGCCCCCAGGCGCCGCTTGCCTATGACGTGAATGTGCTCGAGGTCATTTGCGATTACCTGTCTATCCAGCTGGTCGGCATGGCATCGAGCTTACGCTCGCGTCGCACGGCGGAGCTCGGCCGCTCGCTCAATCTGCTGCGCGACGAACTGTTTACCTATCTCGATGATCCCGTTGCCGCCTCGCGAGCGGTGTCGACGGAAATCTGCACGGTGCTCAGTTGTCATTTCTGCCCCGTGGAATATGACGCGAGTCTCGATGCCTATGTCATTGATTTTGAGGGCGGCAGTCGCGTGGCGCTACCGGGAGACCCAGAGTCGCTTTTCTTTTCCACCACCGCACCGGCTGCCCGTCTGGGGGCCTCCGACGGCTTTGAGCCATCGGTTTTGGGCGGTGCGAGTGCTGAAGATCTTAAACATGTGCGTTTGACCCGTGTTGACGAGTCTATGCCTATGGGCGGATGGCTGAGGGCCCATGGTTTGCCGTGCCAGGGCCTTTATGTCGATTCCGGCATTGTGGCAGGGCACGCTCGCCCGGAGGCTGGCACTCAACGGAACAACGACGCTATCGTGCCCGCCGGCGTTGCAAAGGGGCCGACGAGGCGTGCCTTGCTGCTTCGCGATGGCAGTCAAGAACCGATCGACGACCTTGAGTACGACTACCTGGTGCATCTGGCGCATGACTTTGAGCTAATCTATGAGGGCGAGTCGCAAAAGCGCGAAGAACGCCATATCGCCCAGACGCTTCAGATCGGTATGAGGAACTCGCTTGGTGATGTTCCGGGCATTGCAACCGATTCGATGTACCTGTCTGCCACGAACTCGGCGTTGGTCGGCGGTGACTTCTATACGCTCGTCCGTCTTCCCGACGACTGCGCCGTCATGATTTTGGGCGACGTGTCCGGCAAGGGTATCGAGGCGGCATCGATGTCCGCGCTCGTCAAGACGGCCCTGACGGCCTATGCCTGGGAGGGCGCGGGGCCGGCACGTATGGCCCGCTCACTCAATAGCATGCTCATGGGCTTTTCGAGGGTCGAGACGTTCGTGACGGCCTTTATCGCCAGGATCGATCTTAAGACCGGTCGGGCGACCTATTGCTCGGCGGGACATCCGCCCACCATGGTCATCAGGCCGTCGTCGACACCGCTTGGGGGCGGTGAGACCTGCGGGGGAGAAGTGGAACTCCTTGGATGTCAATCGGGCGTGATCGGTGCATTCGAAAGCATGGTGTACGAGACAGGTTCCTTTACGTTCGCGCCTGGTGACATGCTGTTTATGTATACCGATGGAACGATTGAGGCGCGCGACCGCGCGGGGGCGTTCTTTGGCGAACAGCGCCTACGCGATCTTTTGCTTACGGTTTCGAGTGAGGGCGTATCGGGTATCTGCGGCAAGGTCCTGGGCGAGCTCGACCGCTTTACCGAGTCGGCCCTGGATGATGACATCGCATTGGTGGCCCTCGAATTTCTACGGGGCCGGTCATAGGCGGCGCTGGGCGGGCCGAATCTGCACGGTTGCGGAAACGTATGCATCGAACAAGCTCTTTTGGGGAACCATGGTCGTATGAATGAGTGGAATGACATAGCGGTTTTGACACCACCGGGTGATATTGACATCGCCACGGTGCCTGCGCTGCGCCGGCGGCTGGACGCTTTGATCGACCGGGGCGTGCGGCGTGTTGTCATCAATTGCCAAGCCGTTGGCTTTATCGATTCGACGGGCTTGGCGTTTTTGCTTACGCGTGCCCGTGAGCTCATGAGGCGAGAGGGCCTGCTTTCGCTTGTTAACGCGTCCGATGAGGTCGTTCGTTTTTTGGAGATTGCCCGGCTTGTCGATATTCTTCATGTTGCAGGGCCGGCGCGCGAGTCAATTCCTGCTATTCCGGTGGGGGAGTTGCCGCGTTGGAGCAAGAGCGTCGAGGTGCGCCAAGGCATAGAGAATCTTCCGTACTATCGACACCACATTGCCGAGCTGCTTGAATCGCTTCCTCTGCGTCGCGACGAGCGCTATGACGTTGCGCTGGCATCGGGCGAGGCGCTGGGCAACGCGTACGACCATGCGGGCGGTATTGGGTGCGTCCTGACGGTTCAGGCCTATGGCGATCGTGTTGTGATTGAGGTCGTCGATCGCGGGGTCGGCTATTCGATTGATGGGTCGAGCGATCCGGTTACGTCTGAGGAGCGCGGACGCGGCATCAAGCTTATGCGTATGCTCGTCGATAACGTTGAGGTCGCCCGTCGTACGGATGGTGCCGGCACACGCGTTCAGATGGTGAAGCTGTTTAGCGGAGCGCCGGTATCGTGTGCCTAGTAAATCGTTTTGGCGTGTTTACCTGCCAAGAGCATGCACTGGACAACTTTTTTGAAAAAAGTACTTGCGTCTTTTGGACAACTCGCGTAAATTAATAACCCGCAAGCGGACATGGCTCAGTTGGTAGAGCACAACCTTGCCAAGGTTGGGGTCGCGGGTTCGAGCCCCGTTGTCCGCTCCATTATATGCGCCAGGGCCGATTTCAATCGGCCCTTTGCATATAAGGCGAAGTGGCCAAGTGGTAAGGCAGAGGCCTGCAAAGCCTTTACCCCCGGTTCGAATCCGGGCTTCGCCTCCAGGCAAAATCCGGGCGCTCCGGCGCCCGTTTTGTTTTACATATGCGGACATGGCTCAGTTGGTAGAGCACAACCTTGCCAAGGTTGGGGTCGCGGGTTCGAGCCCCGTTGTCCGCTCCAAGCGCAACAGCCCGACTACTACGGTAGCCGGGCTTTTTCGTGCCCATCGCATGGGCTCGAACTTTTTTTCAAATTATTCGAAAATAGTTCTTGCATTCGGGAGGATCATCCCGTATATTAAATCCTCGCAGGCGGACATGGCTCAGTTGGTAGAGCACAACCTTGCCAAGGTTGGGGTCGCGGGTTCGAGCCCCGTTGTCCGCTCCATTTGGGCGTTTAGCTCAGGGGGAGAGCGCTTCCCTGACACGGAAGAGGTCACAAGTTCAAATCTTGTAACGCCCACCAAACTTTCGCAGCTCAGAGCATGTCGGCTCTGAGCTGTTTTCGTATCTGTCCAAATGGTGTCCAAACAGCTGTCCAAATTCGGCGGGATTCACCGGACGATATGGAATGTCAAGTTATGCATGGACTTGAGTATCGGCACCTTGAGGTGCCGATATAATGCCACCAATATTCCATAATCATCTGACCATTATTCGGCTCATGTGATTCGGGAGCCGGACTCTTCAGCTTCTGGTCGTAGGGTAGAATTGCTTGCATGATGGATGATGCCAAGAAACTCATAGCTTGGGGTATGGATGACGGCGTGCATGATGCGCTATCCCTCAAGCCCATAACGACTCCGGAGCAGCAGATTGAGTTGCTCAGGGGCAAGGGCGTCACGTTTGAGCGCTGCGCGGAGGAGCGCGCGCTCGAGATTCTTTCGAGTGCCGAGACCTACCTGCACCTCTCCGCCTACCGGGTGCTTTTCCAGCGCCATGAGGACGGCCCCGACGCCGGGAAGTTCGTGAACCTCGACTTCGGGGACCTCTTGGACGTGAGCTCTCTCGACGACGTTCTCCGCGAGACGTTTCGCCTCATGGCGAAGGATGTCGAGCGCGCGGTCAGGGCATGGCTCGTGTCCGAGGCCGCCAGACGCGGGGAGGACGGCTATGGGATCGTCGCCGACTTCGTGTCCTCCCTGCCCCGCGGCTTCCGCGAGGGGCTGAGACGCGACCTCGTATCGCGTTCCCAGGCGGACGAGTACGCGGGGTCGCTAATCGACCACTACCGGGACGCTATGCCCGTATGGGTGCTGCTGGAAGTGGTACCGTTCGGGACGCTGCTCGCCTTCTACCTCTTCTGCGTTGAGCGCTGGGAGGAGACGGGGAGGCGGGAGATTCACTACGCTCTCAAGGACGTGAAGGCCGTCCGCAACTGCGCGAGCCATGCGGGCTGCCTGTGCAACGGCTTCGTGCCCGAGCGCGAGACGAGGCACGCAACCTCGGGAGTCGCACTCGAGTGGCTGAACGCCCACGGCATCCGCAACAGCAAGGGCCGTCGAGCCAGACTGCGCAACCGTCGCACGCAACAGCTCGTGACCGCCGTGGCACTGCATGACATGCTTGCGGGCGAGCACGCCGCCCCGGCAGCGCTTGACGCGGTCGCTGGCCTCCGTCCCCTGATGGACGACGCAATCGCGCGCTATGGGACGCAGAACCCTCTTGTGTCTCATCTTGCGTTTCTTGCGAGGGTTCTTGACGCGGCACGAAGCTGATGCCATGATGTACGCAGATGCAAAAACCTTCGAGGTTTTGTAAGGGCCGGTCCTCTCGGGGACTGGCTCTAGTTGTTTATGAGGCCTTAATTGATGCTGGATGCCATTCGGTGACTTGAAGAACGACCGGCGGGTGATGCTGGGTCGTGCCTATGGGTCCCTAGCCGGCGTAGCTTACGGGTTTTTGGATTCCCATACATGCGTCGTGTGGCATGACGATTGCATAAACCAGGGAAGCTATAGATCGATCACCTGGTCGGCGACGCTGTCGAAGACCCCCTCGTGATCAACCACAACAACGAGACGCTCGCGCGCAAGGCGGGTGAGCAAGTCTCGCTGACCTGTGTCAAGATTTCGGACACGCAAGCTCGAGGAATCAAGCGGCCATAGGCATGGCCTCGGGCTTGGGCTCGGTTCTCTCGAAGAAGGCCGCCATGGCCTCGGCCGGCACCTTGTAGCCGATCGTCGAGTGGGGCCTTCGGCGGTTGTAGTACGCCTCGATGAACTCGACCACCGCGTGCTTGGCGGAAACCCTGGTCGGGAAGCTTCGCCTGTAGTACATCTCGTTCTTCAGCGTGGCGAAGAACGACTCGGCCACCGCGTTGTCGTGGCAGTTGCCGGTGCGGCTGCAGGACAGCCGCACGTCGTTGTCGCGCGCCCATTCGGCCAAAAGCCTGCTGGTGTACTGGGCGCCGCGGTCGGCGTGGAATATCGCGTTGCCGGCCACGTAGCCGCGCGATTTGGCCGACGTCAGCGCCGAAACCACGATGTCGGCGGTCATGCGCTCGGAGAGCGACCAGCCCACCACCATGCGGGTGTTGAGGTCGATGACCGTCGACAGGTACAGCCATCCCTCGCCGGTGCGCAGGTAGGTGATGTCGCCCACGAGCTTGTAGGTTGGAACGGGACTGGTGAAGTCGCGGCGCACCAGGTCGGGCCGGGGCCTGGCCTTCGGGTCGGGGATGGTGGTGCGCTTCCTGGCGTTGGGCGTGCAGCCGCGTATTCCCAGCTCGCGCATCAATTTACGCACCCTATACAGGGTTAGGCCGGAGAACTCGCCGGGCAGGAAGCATTTCACGAACCGGAAGCCGAACCTGCGGTCCGACTCCAGCCACACGCGCCTCACGGCCTCGCGCTCGGCCGACCAGTCTTTTCGCGGGCAGCCGTTGGAGAGCCACGAGTAGAAGCCCGATCGGCTCACGCCGAGCACGCGGGCCATCATCTTCACCGGGAATTCGGCCTTCTCCGCCAACATCAGCCGGTAGCATGCGGCTACGCCTGGCTTTTGGCGAAGAAGGCCGCGGCTTTTTTCAAGAAGGCGTTCTCCATCTCGAGCTCGCGTATGCGCCTCCTGGCCTCGCGCAGCTCGCGGTCCTCGGCCTTGGGGTCGGGCCTGCCGGCAAGCTCGCGCCGGCGGTTCTGCACCCACTTGTTCACGGTCTTGGAATTCAGGCCCAGTTCTGCGCAGCATTCCGTTATCGGCCTGCCCGTCGAGATGATGTAGTCGGCGGTCTCGCGCCTGAACTCGTCGGTGTACTTGGCGGCTGGGTTGGACATGGCATACCGTCCTCTCGGTCGTCGATGAATGCATTCTAAAGGATTGGGCCTCTAGCATGCGTGTCCGAAAAGACGATACAGGTCATCCATATGCTCCCTGAGCTCGTCGGGGAGCGCCTCCCTCACCCTGCTGTTCTCCCAGCCGCCGGCGTTCCACGCCAGCAGGGCGAGCTGCGAGGCGGGGTCGGACGTGTCGGTCGGGGCGCTGCCGTAGGCCCTGGGGTGCTCGCAGACGAGCTCGCCGCTGTCGGGGTCGTAGACGCTCACGGTCGTCGCCCGCAGGCCGACCGTGAGCCTGCGGCGCGAGAGCGACGGGTGCGTGGAGTAGAGGTGGCGGCCCCTCTCGCCGACCGAGACCTTGCCCTTCTTGTCGGCGGTGCGAGAGACGTAGGTTACGCAGTCGAGGGGCTTGGCCGGCAGCCCGAGCATCGCCAGCCTGTCGGCCTCGAAGAGATCGAGCTCGCGCTCGCCCTTTATCCAGTGGGGCTTGTCGGACATGGCGAGGCTGCGCTCGAGCAGCCTGCGGTTGAAGGCGCCGGCGTCCCACAGCTGGGGGACGGGGACGAAGAGGTTGCGGCGCACGCAGCCCACCTTGTTCTCGACGCTGCCCTTCTCGTTGCCCGAGCGGGGGTTGCAGAACCTGAAGCGGAAGCCGTAGTGGGCGCTGCGGGCGGCGAACAGCTCGGTCGTCCGGACCCCGCCGCCGACGCGGCGGCCGACGCCGGTCGCGTTGTCGAAGACGATCTTGGTCGGCACGCCGCCGACGTGCTCGAAGACGTTGCGCAGGGCCTGGCAGACGCACTCCGACGTCTCGCCCGGGAAGACCTGGGCCAGCCCGACGTTGGAGTACGGGAACGTCATCACGAAGAAGCTCAGCGTGGTCCGCATCCCCCTCACGTAGAAGTCGGCCTCGCCGAAGTCGGCCTGCGCCTCGCCGGGGCCCCAGACGAGGTCGAGGTACTGGGCGTCGGCCGCCTCCGCCGAGCGGCGGGCCCTAATCTCCCTGACGCACCGCTCCACGGTGCTGACGGAGACGTCGGCGCCGCACTCGGAGACGAGCCTGTCGTGGACGCGCTTTGCGGTATGGCGCTGCTTGCGCCCGCTGCGCATGTCGTCGTCGAGCCAGGACTCGATCAGGGGCCTGTACGGGTCGAGCTTTGAGCCCTGCGCCCGCCTCGCGGGCGGCTCGGGGCTGAAGTCGTCCATGTCGCGGTACTTGTAGACGGTGTCCCGGCTCACGCCGGTCTTGCGCGCGATCTCGGCGACGCTGTCCCCCTGCCGCCACAGCAGGCGTATAGAATTCTTATCGGTCATGCTGATCATTTCCTCTCCGGGCCTCCTTTGGTAGATACGAAGCACCACCAAGATAGCCCTGCGATCTGGTCAGCATGCCCCTTGCGGGAAGTGTCGACTTTATGCTGCCGTTTTTGTCGATTTAGATGTTACGGAATACAAACGGCGATGGCCGAGCCCGTCGCCTGGAGCACGCTGCTCGCGAAGGTGAAGCGGTCTTGGAGAAGAGTGCCGAGACGCTTGAGGCCTCCGCCACACGCGCCGCTATGTAGCCATCGTCGCATCCGGCCATCCAATCCGTTGACGCGTCGAGGACGCGGCGCAGGGGGTTCGCTCTGAGGTCGGCGGCCACGCCCTCGCCGGCGGTCGCGAGGACGCGCGCCGCGAGGATCGAGAGCTACTGGGTGATGAGGGCGGGAGAGACGGCGACGGCAGAATAGACAACGAGCAGGGCGACGGCGCCGGCGAGCGACGCGGCACGCGAGCGGACGGCAGGCGCTATGAGGCGCAGAGGTCGGAGGTCAGGCTTCTCCATTGGTCGTCCCTTCGCTTGGTAGGCTTTCGAGTGCCTCAAGGATTTCTCGGTAGCGCGGGTCGTCGCCGGCGAGCTCGCGCCACTCGGGGGAGAGGGCGCGCCCGGCGGCCTCCCGGCGCAGGGCCGTACGCAGCGCGTCCACCTGCCGCGCCTTGTGCTCGGCCCACGCCGCGCCGGAACAGGCGGGGTCGAGACGGCCGGCCACGCGGTCCCAGAGTGGGGTGCCCGTCAGGTCCGAGTCCGTTGGGGCGCCGGTCGCGGCGTCCACCGCACGTGCGAGGGACGTGAGCGCACCATCCCTCTCGCCCGCGCGCCGCAGGGCCTCGGCCACCTCGAAGGACATCGTGGCCGAGAAGAACGGGTTCACCGCGCCCATGTCCAGCGCGTCGAAAACCGCCTCGGCGGCCGTGCCGGCGGCGCGTGCGAACGCCGCGTCGTCCCGCGCCCCCACCTCCTGCGCGAGCGACGAGAGCACGAAGTTCGCGGCTCGCAGACGCTCCGTCTGCAGGAGTTCGAGGGCCTCGTCGTCGCGTGCGAGCTTGCGATACGCCGAGGCGAGCAGCATCGTCGCCGCGCCCGCGTCCTGCCGGCGCACGAGCGGCTCCAGGAGCGTCGCGGCCTCCTCGTGACGATTCGCCTGGAAGAGCGTCGTGGCCTTCTGCTGCTGCGCGAGGTAGAGGGTCGACGGGTCCGTCGCCACCTCGAGCGCGCGGTCGAGCAGGGCGAGCGCCTCGTCCGCGAGCGCGTCGGCGTCGGTCACGCCGTCCCTCTCGTCAGCTGGCGAGAACGGTGTGGCCATGCCCCCCGCCCACAAGGTGAGGAGCGACGCCAGCATGAGCAGCAGGTTCGCGTCCGAGTAGTGCTCCGTGGCAAGCGCGCGCAGCCGCTTGTGTGCCGATGCAAGGTCCTTCTCGCCTAGCGCGTAGACCTCGGCATAGAGTGCGGCGGACTCCTCCTGAGAGAGCTCGTCGCGCCAGTCGAAGAGCTCGTCCAGGGTGAGCGAGAAGTACGCGGCGATGCGCGGCAGGAGGCTCACGTCCGGGATGCTCTGCCCGAGCTCCCACTTGCTCACGGCGGCCTTCGAAACGTCCAGGTGGGCGGCGAGCGCCTCCTGCGTAACGCCCCTGCTGCGACGTTCCCGCGCGATGGTGCGGCCTATGTTGACGGTTGCGTTCATGATCCCCCCTCGACGTGGCGACTTTCGCTATCCCCAGTATGGGGTCGAGTGACAGTGGAATCAAAGGAGCGTTGGTTGACGTTTCGTGCATATAGTCAACCGCCCCTCGACATCGCGTTCGTGGCGCGCGGGACCGGAGATTATTCGCGATGGGAGTTGACGTCATATACCATGCGACGTATAGTGTGCGTGGCACAGTATACGACGAGGGGAGGTGTGCGGATGGAGGCCCAGATGAAGCGCGGCTTCCTGGAGGCCTGCGTGCTCGCGGCCGTCTCGGGCGAGGAGTCCTACGGCTACCAGATCGTGAGGGACGTGCCGGCGAGCATGGGGCTCACGGAGTCGACGCTCTACCCGCTGCTCAAGCGCCTCGAGAGGGCCGGATGCATCACGGCGCGCTCCGCCGAGCACAACGGGCGGCTGCGCCGCTACTACCGCATCACGGACGCCGGACGTGCGCGCGTCGAGGAGTTCCTGGCCGAGTGGCCGTCCGTGAAGGAGATCTACGCATACGTTGAGGAGGCGCACCATGACGCGCGATGAGTTCCTGGGCCGGCTGGGCGAGCTCTTGGCCTGCCTGTCGGAGGACCAGGTGGAGGAGACCAAGCAGTTCTACGCGGAGGCCATCGCCGACCGCATGGAGGACGGGATGTCCGAGGAGGAGGCCGTGGCCGCCATGGGAACGCCCGGCGAGGTGGCCGAGGCCACGCTCGACGACCTGCCCGCCGTGCCGCGCGCCATAGCCAAGACGCGCCGGCGCAGCAACGCGCTGCTGTGGGTGCTCGCCATCGTGGGATCGCCGGTGTGGGTGCCGCTTCTGCTGGCCTTCGCGGCGGTGGCCGTCACGGTCTACGTGTGCATTTGGGTGCTGGCGCTTTGCGTGTGGGTCATCGCCGCCTGCCTCGGGGCCGTGGGGGTCACGAACCTCGCGCTCGTGACGGTGGGTTTCAAGCTGGGGCTCATCCCGTACGCACTCGCGACGCTGGGCTGCGGCATCGCGCTTCTCGGCGCGGCGCTTCTCGTGGGCGCGGGCGCTTGGGCGGTCTCCAAGCAGATCGCGCGCCTTTCGGCGCTCTGGGCAAGAAAGGCGCTCTCCCCCTTCTGGAAGAGCCGGGGCGAGAAGAACGCCGAGGCCTCGGCTAGGACGGAGCGCGTCGCGGGCGTCATGGCCAGCGCGAAGAGGATCTACCTCGCCGTGGCGGGCGGACTCGTTGCCGCGGGCCTTGTCCTCGCGGGCATCGGGTACGTGGCCTCGGGCTGCAATCCTGCCGTGTTCACGACGCAGCTTGACGCCCGCAGCGGGGAGATCGTTCTCGGCGGGGTCGAGGTGGAGGGTCCCATCGGTATGTACAACCTCGACCGCATCTTCGGGCTGGGAGACATCGGCACCTCCGGCGTCGCCGCGCCCGAGGCCCCTGCGGCACCCTAAGTACACGCGAGGCATCAGCGATTTGAGGAGGGAGGGCTGAGATGATCATCCACTTCTCCGTGGGCTACGACCCAGAAAGCCCGCTGGTCCGCGAGTGCGACCTGCGCATTGACGAGGGCCGGGTCACGAGTATCGTCGGGGACAACGGATGCGGCAAGTCGACGGTTTACCGCACGCTCGCGGGTGAGGTGCCGCCCCTCTCCGGGGCGGTCCCGGGCGACCTGCCCGGGCGCTGCTGCACCGTCTCGGACCGCTCGGAGATCCCCGGCGAGGTGCTGGTCGGCGACATCGTCGACCTTGTCGGCAAGACCGGAATGGCGCGGCTCCGCTCCCGCTCGCGCATGGTCGCGGACGTCGTGGAGGGCCTCTCGGGGACGCGCGTCTCGAGGCTCAGCACGGGTCAGCGCCGCCTGCCCGAGATCGGCGTCTGCCTCTCCACGGGGCGGGACGTCCTCATGCTCGACGAGGCGCTCAGCGGCCTCGACTACCGGAGCCGCCAGGCGTGCATCGACGCCGTGCTCGCCCTCGAGGGGACGACCGTCCTCGCGACCTCGCACAACCTCGAGGACGTCCTCGCCCTCGGCGGCCGCATCCTGTTCCTCGACGCGGAGGAGAGGGCCCTCGTCGAGTACCCGGGCGAGAGGACGGTGGAGGCGCTCCGCGCGTTCATGACGGAGCGGATGGAGACGAGGGGCGACGATGCCCTATGAGGGCGATACTGCTGTTCGAACTGCGGAGGATGTTGCGCGGCCGCACGGCGCTCGCCCTTGCGCTCGCTCTCGGCACCCTCCTCGCGATGTGCGCGATGCTCTCCGCCCCGTACGCGACGCAGAGCGGGCTCGCGCTGCCGGGCGCGGCGGCGCTCGTCTACCACTCGGTGCTCTCGCAGTTCGGCTTCATCGTACTAGGGACCATCTATTGCTACGCTTTCGCCCGCGACTTCGACGGGACGTGGCGCTTCTACGCCCAGGCGGGCGTGGCCCCTCGCCGTGCCGTCCTTGCGCGGCTCGCACTCCTCTCGCTGTTCTCCGTCATCGCTGCGGCGGCGATGTACCTCCTGCTCTCCCTCGCGTTCGGGCCGGCGGGCAACGCGTCGGCATTCGCCGTTGTCAGCGTCGCGCTCTCGGTGCTCTTCTGCTGTGCCCTCTCGTGCTCAGTCTCGCTCGTCGCGAGGAGCCCCCTCATCGCGACGCTCGCGGTCCTCGCCCTCTTCATCGCGAGCAGCTTCCTCAACATGAACCTCGGGGGCGTCTTCTTTCAGGCCGACCTCAACGGCGTCTCTGCTGCTACCATGAGCGCGCTGGTCGGAACGGGTGATGCGGCGATGGTGCCGTGGATCGACGTCGCCCGGTGGGGAGTCCCCGCGTCGCTCGGTCTCTCGGCCGCCTGGCTGGCGGCGGCGGGGCTCCTCCTCGCGGCGTCGCTCTCCCACCTGGCACGTCGGGACGCTACGTGGGTCCTATAACCAAATCATTTGAGGAGGGTATCCTCTGGGCCAGACGACGCCGGGGCGATACGGAGGGAAGATAGGCGCGCGGAGGTGATTTCCGCCGCCCGGGGCACACGGTTCGTGAAGGAGGGGCTTATCCATCAGTCATCAAGGAAGAAGATCTCGTCCACGTGAAGCCCGAGCAGCCTCGCGATCTTCATCGCGAGCTCGAGCGTGGGGTTGTACTTGTCGTTCTCGACGGCGATGATCGTCTGGCGGCTCACGCCCAGCTCCCGCGCCATGTCCTCCTGGCGCAGCCCGGCATGCTTCCTCAGCTGCTTTACTATGTTCCTCATGGCGGCCTAGGCCCTTGCCAGGAGGTAGGCCCCGACCGACAGGACGAGCGCGATGACGACGATCGCGACCACCGCCGCCCGCAGGAGCTTGTTTGGCTCCCGGTACTCTTCGTCTCCGGCGACCATCCTGCGCCTCATTGCCATCTGGGAGAATCCCTGGACGCATACCGCGAGGCACAGGGCCAGGGCGGGCAGGGGGTCGTACTCGGAGCCGTTCGCGAGCGCCTGCCAGCAGTTGAACAGCGCCCACGCGCTCAGGGACAGCAGGGCCGCCCTGTACCCCCACTCCTCCGCATGGAGCTGGATGCTCCTCTCCATCTCGTCCATCTTCTTCATTTCACTTACCTCCTGTCGCATAGTAGAGCCGGCCTTGCGATTGTTCCTACCTCCCTCCACTTTTCGAAGTCGGCCTTGAAATGTCAAACTCTCTTTACATTTCTCAATATACCCAAAGCGCGTCAAAATGTCTAGACATCTTTACATTCTGAGTGACTGTATTCGGAATGTTGCTGGATGCCACCAGTTCAATATCCGCGTATGGCTCTATGGCGCGTGAGCACTCCCTCGGCGCATGCGCGAGCAGGAGGAGGACGAGGTCCGCGGGCATTCCTCGACGCGCTTCTCGCGCGCGGCATGACGGGGGCTCGGGATGCCTCCCGGAGGAACGAGGATTAAGCGCTTTGGAATTACGCCGCACCTGCGCTCGAGCTCTGCAACGTGAATCTCGTTGTCTGTCACCGAAACGACAACGTCGCCGTTAAGGGCGCCTCAGTGAATCGAGCAGATCGGCCGCGCGAGGGGCACCTCCGCAAGGCCGGGCTCGGTGAAATGAATCGACATCCGTCTCAGGTTGCGCCTCCGCTGCGCGGCCTCAAGGGCGCGCACGGAACCTCGCACAAATCACCGCTTTGCGGCGATTGGTGGAGGTTGCCGCGCACATCCCTTGACCCCGCTTCGCTCCGGCGCGGCTCTGCGGGGAGCAAAGCCAAGGCGCCGCAGGGCAGCGCCGAGGCTTTGCCTGCGAGCGGAGATTCTCAAGAAGGCGGTCGCCCTCCCGAGAGGCTTCGTCACGAAGGTCCTGCTCGACTATGACTTCTCGGACGACGAGCAGGTGCTGTCGTTCTTGAGGGAGTACGGTCCCGTGATGTGCCCTTACGCCGGCGCCATCGACCGCACCTTTGCCGCGATCGAGGACCCCCTTTCGTACCGTCGTCTGCTCCACAGCGTCGTCTCCGAGCGCCAAGCAGAGGACGAGCGACGCGACGGAGGCGCCTTCGCCCGCCTGTTCGGCATCGTGAGAGACATGAGGGACAGGATGGGATCCCGTGACCGAGGGCCCCTCGACCCGTCCGAAAACTTCTCGGGGTGCGACTACGCGTGGGATGCCAAGAGGCTGTTCTACTCCGGGATGACCGCCAGCGCCGAGTCCGACTACCTTCGAGCGGGCCACCGCGGCTTCGTGCGCTATCTCGAAGACGATGACAAGCTCGTCGGTACAGAGCGGCTTCGGGCCCTTGCCTGGAACGAGGCGGCGGGCAGGCATCACGATTCCGGGTTCTGGGAGGCGCCCCCGTGCCTCATCTCGTTGGAGGAAACGCGGGCGGTGCTCTATCTGCTGCAGATGGCGTCCGTGGTATTGCAGGGGTTTTCCTACATTGACGACACGGCCAGCGAGCGCCGGATTACCGGAATTCAGCGCCATCGCTACGTGAGCGCCCTCAAGCCGGCGTCGCTTGAGGGCGTGAGGAAGGGGGAGGCTGAGAGAATCGAGTGCGCAGCCAGTCGCGTTGGCGGAATGCAGCTGGACATTCGCCGGGTCGAGAGGCTCTTCGATCTGTTCATCAAGGGCCGGCCCAACCTCATCAAGGCGTTTTGCGCTGTAAGCTGGGTACACCTCCCCACCTTCGAGGAGGCTTATTCAAATATGGGCATTCCGGACGGCATCCTGAACGATTCCGAGGCAGAGCGCGTAGACGAAATCGTGCGCAAGGCGTTGGAGCGCAGCGGGGGCGACCCCGAGACACTGGCCCTTCTCGAGAGGCGTCCGCTGTGGCAGGCGTGGGATGGGCTTCAGGGGGACCTCGCGGTATTCCTCGAGGCCTGCCTTACGAACTGCTGGGGGACCTACGGTCACCGCCTCGTTTCAAAGGAGTCCCTACGCGTGGACGGCCTCGAGGACGGAGGGGCGTACTTCGGCGGCTCTGCGGACAGGATGACGCTTCAAAGGGCGATTGCCGAGCAGATCGTCGAGAACCTCGATCTCGCCCGCAAGAAGAATTGTTGATGTTCACTAAGAAGTGGTCCGAGTGATCACTGGGAAATGAGCACCGTGA